>NZ_JBGJZP010000019.1:0-149032 GCF_042610515.1 Paenibacillus paludis | reverse complement strand
CTATTACCTATAAAAATAAAACGTAGAACTGCGAGAACGCAGGGATCGCTTGCCCATAAGAGGAGGTTGCTCCTCTGTTCGCAAGAATCCACCCCTTCAAGCGTCAGCTAAGTGGTGGAGATTCAACAAAAAGAGCTTGTGATTATCTTGCACACTCCGAATGGAAAGACTCTGTTAAGGATGAGAAGGAGATAATCAATGCTTTTCAAGCGGCAACAATCATACCTACAGCTCAGTTAATAGATTTCCAGACAAGATTCGGCGGATTAATCGTAATGGAACCGGAGGATGATATCGTCATACGCCACTTTAATTGTGCAGATACGTTGTATCAAGAGATATTTTCAATTGATGAGCAAGGCAGATATTATGAGGGATACGACTTGAAATGCAACAATTTTGAGACCCATATAGAGAGTTCAGCCATGCTGAATCAGGTCAACAAAGGGAAATGGCAGACCGTTTATAAATATGAGTTAGACGCATATAGAGACTACTATGAGATTGTGGATGAGAACAAGTATGGTGAATTAGTCAAACTACTGGGGCTAAAAAAGGTGGAAGATTTCCCTGAGGATATTATTAGTTGGGATACGAATGGAGAAATTCTTGTCTGGAAAAGGGCCGATTCCGTGGTTGTACTTAGTGAGAACGGAATTAAGCCCCGGGAACTAGAGGGAATAAAGGAGATTTTCCAAGAAGAGTAGGGTAATTAGGGGGATATTCTATGGATTATACGATGTGTTTTAAGGAAGTTTTACTGAAGTATTCTTTTATTAACCCTTTCGTGGAATTGATCCGTCATAACGAGAACATCACATACAAGGTCACAGAAAAGTATTCTGGAGACACTTACTTGTTGCGGATGCATAAACCCATTACAAAAAACATGCAGGGTGTACATAATACGCGTGAGGCTGTTCAATCGGAGTTGGAATATCTGTTAGCTTGGTCTTCTCATTCCGAATTACCTGTTCAAATCCCTGTTCCGAATTTAAACGGTGAACTGGTAACAACTGTTGTCATTGAACACGAAGAAGTGCACTGTTCGGTCTTAAAATGGATTTTTGGGGAAATCATGTCCAAGCAAGACTTGAACAGTGAGGGAACAGTGCGTACCTTTGGGACGCGTATTGCCTATTTGCATCAGTTTTCAATGCGCTATCAGCAGGGTTCAAGTTTTATTAGGCCCGAATATGAAATAGAGTGGACAAATACCATGCTGGCCAAATTGCGATCCGGTGAAGAATTGGGTATTATCGCTACCAAGGATTTTTATATTCTTGAAAATACAATTTCGTTGATCAATGATCGTATTAAAGTATTGAGCAAAACGATGGAGACATGGGGATTCATCCATGCAGACATCAACTATAGTAACTTAATCCTCACACCAAAGGGGATTTCGTTCATCGACTTTGGCTTGTCGGGCTCTGGATATTACGCGATGGATATCGCTATGGGTGCCCTTTTGACTGAAGGAGAATTGCGAAACGCTCTACTAGCCGGCTACACTACTATCATTTCCAGAAAAGTAGACACTGAGCAGCTAGAGGGTTTCATATTTTTGGCGATATTTGCCTACTACGCTTTTCTGGTAAGTAACCAAGATAAGCATATGTGGATACGTAAACAAATGCCGGATTTGATTGAGAATTATTGCAAACCCTTCCTAAACGGTGAAGCGGTTTTCTACAGTTTTTGATTCATTCGAAGCAATCCAATCTTAATTAAAGTGGTGATCTTAATGCAGAACGTTTATCAAGGAATAGACAACGTTTTGGAGAAAATGCAATCAGCTTTAGAGAAGACAAGGCAGCAAAACCCCGATTTTTACGCGAAGTATCCGATGCAGCTGCTAACCGATCAATCTATTTATTTACGGCGCCAAGGACTTGGTTGAAGGTCAATCGGGCTACAATTATAATCCCGTTACGGAAGAGGTCATTACCGATTGGCCGCGCGACTATCTCGTTATTGCGTCGGATGAAGGCGACCCGTATTGCCTGGATCTCTCCAGAGGAGATACCGTGATTTATACTGCAGGGCATGGAGAGGGTTCTTGGGATTTCTCTGTTGCTTATGATAATCTTATCGAATTTCTTCGCAGCGTCTTACTTCCTAGGGGTATCGGGGAGGAATGGGAGATGGGCGAAGACGGGCAGTTGGATTACTACAAAGTGTTCATTACAGGCCCTGGCACCGACAAAATAAAAACATTGGTGTTTATCAAAAAGGCATTCTCCTGCGATTATGCGCTGGCGAAAACTTATCTGGAGGCGGTACCTCTACTGGTGTATAAGGGCATTGATCGGGTTGCGGCTAAAATAGAGGACCAATTAAAAGCCATCGGTGCGGATTATGAATTACAGCAAATCAGTGTGGAGGAATTTTTGAAGCAATAGATTTATGAGGTGGGCAGATTGGAGCGGAATTTCCACGTGGAACATTTGGAAAGCATAAAAAACCACCGGATTTCAGCGAACACCGAAAAGGCCGCATCAGGAAGGCTATTCTGGAAATAGAGGTAAAAATCGTCTATCATATAGGCTATAGAACATCTAAATGACAGCTGATTAAGGATAATACAAGGAGAAAAGATGGATAATTCAATAAATATTCTCGTGGCCGAGGACGACAATGACATCAGCCGGCTGCTGTGCAGCATTATTCGAAAAAGCGGTTATGTGCCACAGCCTGCCTTTTCCGGAACGGAGGCGCTGCTCTATCTGGAGCAACGGGAATGGAGCATGGTATTGCTAGATTTGATGCTGCCGGGAATGACGGGCGAGGAGCTGCTCAAATGGATCCGCTTGCGGGGAGGCGTGCCAGTCATTATCATTTCGGCCAAGGGTGAGCAGCAGACCAAAGTGTCAGCGCTACGCGGGGGTGCGGATGATTTCATTACGAAACCTTTCGATATCGAGGAAGTCTCGGCGCGAATTGATTCCCATCTGCGCCGGTTTGCGCAGATTGCTCCGCCGGCTGTGCTGAGCGTGCTGCAGCATAAGGGACTTGTGCTCGATCACGATTCCAAAACGGTGACGGCAGAGGGGATAGAGGTTGCGCTGACCGCCCGGGAGTATGAGATTCTCACATTGCTTCTATCGGCACCGAAAAAGGTATTCACGAAAGCAAATCTATACGAAAGCGTATGGGATGAGCCATATTACGGAGACGACAATACGGTCAACGTCCATATGAGCAATTTGCGGAGCAAGCTTGCGAAGGCTGCGCCCGGCGGCGAATTTATCGAGACGGTATGGGGCATGGGCTATCGGCTAAAGCCTTAAGACATTCTTAAGGATTGGCTTTAGCTCCTCTTAAGTTTTCGTTTCTATACTTGGTCTATCACATAAGGGAGGCCAAGACTACAATGAGTGAATATGTATTGCAGACGAATCAATTGTCTAAGAAGTTCAAAGGCAGCGTAGCGCTGGATAAAGTGAATTTATCTATCCGCAAAGGCTCCATATATGGCTTTATCGGGCAGAACGGGGCCGGAAAATCGACGCTGATGCGCATCGTTACCGGACTAGCTTTTCCGTCCGACGGAAGTATCGCGCTGTTTGGCGCGGGCGACGAGCGGGCGTTGACCCAGGCCCGTAAGCGGATGGGTCTGATTATCGAGAGCCCTTCGTTGTTCCCCCACATGACCGCCGCCGAGAATCTGGAAGTGAACCGGCTCCTCCGGGGCATCCCCGGCAAAGACTGCGTCCCAAGGATGCTGGAATTGGTCAGACTGCAGGGAACAGGCAAGAAGAAAGTGAAGAATTTCTCGCTTGGCATGAAGCAGCGGCTGGGTCTGGCAATCGCCATGCTAAGCGATCCGGAATTTCTAATTCTGGACGAGCCGACCAATGGGCTCGATCCGATGAGCGTCATCGAAATGCGCGAGCTGCTCAAGCAGCTTAACCACGAACGAGGGATAACGATTCTGATCTCCAGCCACATTCTGAGCGAACTGCATTTGCTGGCAAGCCATTACGGCATCATTCATAACGGCAAGTTGCTGGAGCAGCTCACTGCTCAGGAATTGAATGATAAATGCCAGCAATACGTGTTTATTAAAGCGGATGATCCGGACAAGGCGGCAACGGTTATTCAAAACGAACTCCGCACGAATGATTTCGAAGTGATGCCCGATGGCGCGATTAAGCTGTTTGGCAATATCGAGCAGCCAGGTAAAGTATCTTCGACGCTATTCTCCGCAGGTCTGGAAATTGAGCAGTTTATGCCGATGGGCGAAGACCTGGAGAGCTATTTCATGAAGCGGATCGGGGGTGCCGGGCATGTATAATCTGATTAGATCCGAGCTGTTCAAGCTGCGTAAGGACAGGTCGTTCCGCGTGCTGCTGCTAATAACCGCCATTCTTTCATTGGCCTATCCACTGCTCTACTATTTTGACCATAAGTCGAGTGGAGAGCCGCAGTTCACAGGAGCCGAATTTCTGATTCAGTTTATTGCAAGCAATGCCTATCTGATCAAATTCGGCGTAGCAGCGCTGGCCGGATTCTTCATCGCCAATGAATATGCGACGGGTGTCATGAAGACGATCGCATCGTCGGGCAACGATAGAGGGCGGCTGTTCGCCGCCAAACTGATCGGTTTCTCGGTCGGAGCCATGGCTATCTCTCTGGTATTCCCGATCGTAAGCACGACCGAAGTTTCACTGCTTTCAGGTTTCGGCCATTTGCCGGAGGGGTTTGACGCTTCCTTCATACCGCGGGCCCTTGGACTGACACTGCTGTACACTGCAGGCTATGCGGCGATCGGGGCGCTGTTCACTGCCGTGTTCACCGAAAGCGGCAAGACGATCGGCTTCTCGATGATTTTCTTCCTAATGATTGATACGATTTTGGGGGGCTTGGGTGAGTACATCCCTTTCTTTACTACAGTGTATGATTATTCTATCTTCAAGCTGATGAACGATATCGGCAAGCCCAGTATTGCCAGCGGCGATCTGCCAGCGCTCCTGCTCGTGCCAGTGCTGACGATTGTCGTATCCGCGCTACTCGGTATTCTCGTGTTCCGCAGAAAAGAAATTAAATAATAATGAGAGGGGCGGGAGAGTTGCTTATCATAACGCTCATATCGGTTACGGTGGCGGCTCTCCTGCTTACCCATCTGCTGCTGATGAGGCGGGAGCTGGGGCGGATGACAGAGCAGCTGCGCCGCTATAATGAACGGACAACCGGCAAAAAAATAGACGTGACTCTATTCGACCAGAGGCTCGAAACGCTTGCAGGTCAAATTAATCGCCAGTCCGATCTCGTAGTCGACGCGGAGGCCCGCAGAAGACGAACCGAGAATGAGCTGCGGCAGGCGATTGCGAACATTTCCCATGATATCCGTACTCCGCTCACCTCCATATTTGGCTATATTCAACTGCTGGAAGCAGAGCCTATTACGCCTGAGGAGAAGCACGAATACCTCACCATTGTTAAAAATCGCACGAGACGGCTGCAAGCACTATTAAACGATTTCTTCGAGTTATCCCTAATCGAATCTTCCGATTATCAGCTTAAGACTGAGCGGATCGGAATGACTGTCCTCCTGTCAGACATCCTGGTCGGTTTCTATGACCGGTTTAACGAACGGGACATTACGCCGGACATTCGGATGCCAGAGGGAGAGGTAGCCGTATATGCCGACGAATCAGCCGTGCGGAGGGTCGTTGAGAATTTGCTTACCAATACTATCAAGCATGCGACCGGTCATGTGAAAATCCGCTTCCAGCAACAGCCGGAGATTGCCGAGTTTACGATCATTAACGAAGCGAAGGAATTATCCGATATTGATGTGAGGCTGCTATTTGACCGCTTCTACACGGTCGACCGCACCCGATCCGGCCAAGGATCGGGACTTGGTCTTTCTATCGCCAAAAGTCTAATGGACAAGATGAACGGAACGCTGACCGCGGAGCTGCACGGGGGCAACTTAAAGATGACCTGCCGCTGGAAGCTGTGATCACGGGCACCGAATTAGCCAATCAATGGAGCCAGCTCCATTGATTGGCTTTTCGTGAACAGAATTGAAATCCACCCCATAATATAGCAGGGGAAGCGGTGTAATTGATGGGCTAGTCGTTTAAGCCGCTTTACTTACAGTTTCTTGAAATATTCTATTTCTCTTGCATAAAAATCAACTGCCTTACCCTCTGTGATTTCCCAATTACTTTCCAATTGTTCGATGATTTCTTGAAGCTTCTCAATAGCTTTATCATATTCTCCTTGAATCTCATATATATGTGAAATTGCTATCAATGCATCTATATATTTGGGATTGGGTTGTAGTTCGTATCCTTTGGTGTAATATTCGATGGCTTCGTCGTATTTGCACAGTTTCGCCATGCAGTCTCCCCTAAAGGACCACGTACGCCATTCATCAGGATACAGATCCGTCATCTGCTCCCAAAGAACTAATGCCTGAGAAAGGTTGCCTTCTTCCTTGCAGATCAGTCCTCCATATAATTGATATAAATAACCTGGATGGATTTTGTTCAATCCTTCTAGAGTTTCTTTAGCTTCAGCGCATCTGCCATCTGCAAGTAAGTGGTTCATAAGCCATACATAAGCCTGCCAGTAATCTGGATGATTTGGCACGAAATTTTTATAATACTCTATAAGTTTATGGTGATTTGAATAGTTCCAGTCAAAAATGACTCCATTCTCCGCATCCCGCAAAGCATTATGATTACTTTTTTTATGTGGATCTAATAACAGGGCCTCCTTGGCAAAATGGGAAGCTAATTCACGGTGCTCCTCTGAACGATGAATGTGTAACTGAGCCAGCAATGTGAGACATGGGGCCTTTTTTTCGTCATTAGTTAGCCTTTCTTTGAGAAATTGTTCAGCATAATTAAAATCATCTTTGGAAATAAAATGTTCGGTACTAATCATATTTTCAATACGCTCTAGATGTGTGTCATCAGTTAATGCGAATAGCTCATCAATTGTAACCCCTAAAATCACAGATAACTCAGGGAGAATTTGAATATCTGGCATGGTTACGTTGTTTTCCCACTTGGATATGGCTTGGGATGACATATTCAGTTTTGTTGCTAGTTCTTCCTGAGTCATTCCTTTTTGTAAACGTAGGGTTTTGATTTTTTTTCCGATCTCAATATTCATTTGAATACCCTCCAATTTTTATCAGTTCGACTAGTCCCTTGAATTATAACTTGTGGTTTAAAATCTCCTCAATGACCGCGTGGTTAAACGAATTAACTTATCAGTTACATTAGCAGCCACAAGGCACGAAGCCTCCCTTTTGAACATTCGATTCATCAAGTGTACATTTTTGCTTTCAATGATATTAACAATATGTTATTATCAAGTTGAAAGTAAGAGAGAACTAACTTTATGGTGCACAAATCGGATGAAAGCAGAGGGGATGCAAGTGAATAAATCATGGGGCGGTTGGAACCTGTTTGAATTGACCTGGCTGGTTTTGTTTACCTCAATTGCTGTTGGGTTTACGGTGCTTTCTAAGGATTCTTTATTCGGATTTACGGTCTTTATCACCGGGGTGCTGTGCGTGGTGCTCGCGGCGAAGGGAAATCTGATGAGTTATGTGTTTGGGATGTACAATACCATTGGTTATGCGTACTTGGCTTACGTCAACGGTTTGTTTGGAGAGGTTATGCTAAATCTGCTTTTCTTTGTTCCTATGAATGTGGTCGGCTTCTACATGTGGAAAAATAACCGGACTGACGGCAAGCTGTCCATGCGTCAGTTAGAGCTCAAGCGTCTGCTCCTTGTGGGGGCGGTCTGCGTATTAGGCAGCCTGCTGCTGGGCCTGGGTCTATCGTTCATACCGGGGCAGAATTCGCCTTATATTGATGCCATTACGACGGTGTTATCCGTTGTCGCCACTCTATTAATGGTTCGAAGATTCAAGGAACAATGGCTGGTCTATATTGTCCTCAATATGTTCACGGTGCTGCTGTGGGTGATTCGAATGCTGGAGGGAAGCGGTGAAGGCCTGCTGATGATCGTCATGTGGAGCGCGTATCTGGTTAACGCTGTATACGGCTACTACAATTGGAACAAGGGCGCTAGGGAGGTATCAGCATGAAGAGACTTGGCTTGACGCTCGGGAAGTTTGCCCCGCTGCATAAAGGGCATCAGTTCATGTTCGAGACGGCGCTGCAAGAGGTCGACGAACTAATTGTAGTGATCTATGAGACGACGGTGACCCCGATCCCGCTGCATATCCGGGCCAACTGGATTCGCAAGCTCTACCCGGCGGTGCGGCTGATTGAAGCCTGGGACGGTCCCGACGGGTATTCGAACGACCGGGAGCATGAGATAAGGGAGGAGCAATATATTCTGGAGTTACTGAAAGGCGAGCAAGTGACGCATTTCTACTCCAGCGAGTTTTACGGAGAGCACATGAGCATCGCTTTGGGCGCAGTAGACCGGCGGGTGGATGAAGCCCGCGGGCAGGTACCGGTTTCAGCTACTATGGTCCGTTCGGATCCTTACAAGTACCGGGAATATGTGAGCGATAGCGTATATCGGGATTTAATAACAAAAGTGGTTTTTGTGGGAGCGATGTCTACCGGCAAATCCACGATCACCGAAGCGTTGGCCCGGCGGTATCGCACAACCTATGCGAGCGAATACGGGCGCGATTATTGGACGGAGCATCAGGTGGACCGCCGAATTGGCTTGGAGGCGTTCGATGAAATTGCTGTCGGCCATATGGAGCGGGAAGAGCGGGCTTTACTGCAAGCGGATAAATATCTTTTTGTCGATACCAATGCGATCACCACTTATATGTTTGCCCTGGATTACCACGGCCGGGCCCCTGAACGCTTAACCCGGATCGCCCTGGAAAATGCACAGCGGTACGACCTTTTTTTCCTGTGCGACGACGATATTCCTTACGAGGATACATGGGACCGCAGCGGGAATCAGAAGCGGCATATTTTCCATAAGCAAATTATTGCAGATTTGAAGGAGCGGCGGATTCCCTATATCACACTTCGGGGAAGCCTGGAGGAACGAATGGGCAAGGTAGACGAAGTGCTGGCAACGTTCAAGCCCTATCATAATTATTTTGGCGAAGCACGGTGGTAACTAATGTTATTGACAAAACTTTTGACTATGATTAGTATTGAAAAATATTTAAAAGAAGTTATGATCCTATAATCAAATAATTTCTAAGCTATGAATGCTATGGATCACACTATAGCAGGAGCAGCTTCTGGAGAGACCGTGGGGATTCCCCGGCGCCGAAGGGTTCACAATCTCAGGCAAAAGGACAGAAGAGTACTGGATAATTCATTTGTTATTCTGATAAGCGTCAGAATAATGAATGTATTTTATTTAATATTCTTATGACCGTGAGATTGGAGCGCATCCAGTCTCTTTTTTTATTGTCATTTTTACTTGTTCATCATTTCACAAAGAATTATTAGATGTAGAGGGGGAGTTTCACATGGCACCACAAGAACTAAAGAGAGATTTAGAGAACCGGCATGTTCAGCTCATTGCAATTGGGGGGACCATCGGGACCGGATTGTTTTTAGGATCAGGTAAAGCTATACAACTCGCAGGACCATCCATCATCTTTGCTTATTTAATCGTGGGTATTGCCGTGTTTTTTGTTATGAGGGCCTTGGGAGAACTCCTGTTGTCAAAAGCCGGTTATCAATCTTTTACAGACATCGCTGAAGATTATCTTGGACCGCGGGCAGCATTTGTAACCGGATGGACCTATTGGTTTTGTTGGATCATGACGGCTATGGCGGATATTATAGCTGTTGGCGTATATGTACAATATTGGTTTGATATCCCGCAATGGATCCCTGCCGTCATTTGTTTGATCATTTTATTAGGACTCAATTTATTAACTGTAAAAAGTTTTGGCGAATTGGAGTTTTGGTTTGCATTAATCAAGGTAGTGACTATTCTGGCGTTGATTGTTATCGGGGCAATCCTGCTGGTGATTGGATTCAAAACAGCTAACGGAACGGTTACTGTCAGTAATATTTGGTCACATGGGGGGATATTCCCGAACGGGGTTTCAGGGTTCCTACTTTCCTTCCAAATGGTTGTGTTTGCCTTTGTCGGTGTAGAATTGGTGGGGGTATCGGCAGCCGAAACATCCAATCCAGAAAAAACCATCCCGTCGGCTATTAATAAAATCCCTTTAAGAATTCTATTTTTCTACGTGGGTGCCATTATCGCCTTGTTATGCATCAACGCATGGACGGAACTAAATCCGGCAGAAAGTCCTTTTGTTAAAACGTTTAGTTTGGTGGGGATACCGATTGCTGCTGGAATTATTAACTTTGTCGTATTAACTTCAGCCGCGTCTGCCTGTAACAGCGGAATGTTCTCAACAAGCCGGATTCTATATAATTTGAGCAGGAATGACCAGGCTCCAGCCAATTTTGCAAAGCTGAATAGAAATCATGTCCCAAGCAATGCTCTATTCATCTCCACGCTTGTGTTATCCGTGGGAGCTCTTTTGAGTAAGCTGATTCCGGAGACTGCTTTTGGAATCGTGACAACCATCAGTGCCATTTGTTTCATCTGGGTTTGGGGTATCGTTCTGATCTGCCATTTGCGGTATAAGAAAACAAAGCCGGAATTGCAGGCGAAGTCAAAATTCAAAGCCCCGTTCACCCCATTTATTAATTATGTAGTCTTAGCGTTGTTTGCAATCATACTCATTATTATGCTGTTTGCTGAAGAAACACGTCCGGCCTTATTATTGACGCCGTTATGGTTTATTTTATTATTTGTTTTGTATTCGACGAATCGGAGAAAGCGGGAAAGAAGCAGCAAAATAATCAGTACAGAATCACATCCCATGGATGCCTGACCCGATCATTCTTTTAATAGACAAAGGGGATTGCCTCAGGCCTTAGTTATTTTTTAGGCAAAAAAAATTGAAATTCTTCAATATCACCTTTCAAGTAGCAACTCCGGCAGTTATTCTTATAAATGAAAATGGACATAATTTTATTTATAAGGAGGAATAACTATGGCGGGGCAAATATGGATCAATCTACCAGTTAAAGATATCAACAAATCAAAAGATTTTTTCACGGAGATTGGATTTTCTTTGAATCAAGGACATGGAAGTGCTGATGATAAAGCTAGTCTAGTCATCGGAGACAAGAATGTTATTGTGATGCTTTTTACAGAATCCACGTTCGAAAGATTTACAGGAAATAATATTGCAGATACAACGAAAGGCACTGAAGTATTGTTTACAATTGGTGCAGATAGCAAGGAAGAAGTGGATGAAATGGTAACGAAGGTGGGAAAGGCTGGCGGTAGCATTTACGGCAAACCCCATGACCAGGGCTGGATGTATGGTGCAGGTTTTGCTGATTTGGATGGTCATCGCTGGAATGTGCTGTATATGGATATGAGCAAATTCCCTGCTGAGAAATAATAGTGGCAGTCTGGAACTATGAGATGCATTCAAATACTATCTTGAATTTACATTGTAAATTTAACAAAGGCCTAGTTGTCTGTTAATACTTCTTTTACACTCATCTTCTATAGTTAAGCAATTACTAACAATAGAGGGGAACATTGAACATCAATGAAAACATGGGAAACTGTACTATCTACGCTGCTCCTTGCAGGCGCTCTACTTCCTGCCGCAACAACTAACGCAGCATCCGCCTCAGACCTAAAAGGATATGAACCTCTGCGCAAGCACATGGATGGGATCGGAGCAACTATCACTTGGGATAGTGACGATAAGTCGGCACTGGTCAAGCTGAAGAACGGATTCGCAGGCACGTTCACGGCAGGCGATAAGGAATATCGTCTAGCGGGTAAAGCAGGCGAGCTTCCAGCGGAGGTCAAATTAGTCGATGGCACGATGTACATTCCTTCCAAGCTGCTTCAAGCTATTCTGGCGGAAAATGCAAAGTTTATCAATTCCGCTGATATCATCACTCCTTATTCCGTAACCGCCCAGGTAGAGACGGCAGCCGTTGAAGATGGTGAGGATGCAGCCGATGACCCGGCCATTTGGCTCGATTCTGCGAACCCGGCGAATTCCAAAATCATTGCCACGAACAAAGGCGGAGGCGTTCTCGTCTATGATTTGAACGGCAAAGAGCTTCAAAATTATAAAGTAGGAAAAATGAATAATATTGATATACGTTATGATTTTCAGCTTGGCGATAAAAAAGTAGATATTGTTGGCGCGACGAACCGTTCTACGAACACGGTTGATATTTTTGCCATGGACGGGGCAACCGGAAAGTTGACTGACATCGTAGCAGAGCCCATTAAAGCGAAGATGGAAGAGGTATACGGATTCAGCCTCTACCATAGCCTGAAATCGGATAAGTATTACGCTCTGGTTCTGGGTAAAGAAGGCGAATTTGAGCAATATGAGCTGGCTGACAACGGGAAGGGGAAAGTTTCAGGTAAGCTCGTTCGCGAGTTTAAGCTGGCTACGCAATCAGAAGGAATGGTAGCCGATGATGAGTATGGCATGATGTATATAGCGGAAGAGGATTACGCGATATACAAATATAATGCGGAGCCGGACAGCGGCACAAAACCTCTATCCACTGTCGATATTGCGGACGGACGCCGATTACAGGATGATATTGAAGGGTTGACACTCTATTATGGTGCTGACGGCAAAGGTTACTTAATCGCCTCCAGCCAAGGCAGTGACAGCTACGCGATATATGACCGTGAAGGCAATAACGCTTACCTTATTAGCTTCAATATCGCCGATGGCGCATTGACCGATGGCACCTCAGTAACTGATGGTATTGATGTACTCGGGTTCGGACTGGGCGAACAGTTCCCTTATGGCATTTTCATCGCACAGGATGATTCCAACATTAACAATGGCAAAGAGCTTAATCAAAACTTTAAAGTGGTAGCCTGGGATCAAATTGCTAAAGGTGCAAAGACTCCGCTTCTGATGGACAACAAAGTGGATCCTCGTAAACTTGTGGACCGCAGCGCGAAGTAATATTGGTTAACAGCTAACGTGCAAGTTTTAAAGCAAAGAACATTTTCTCACAAGTAGCCTCCTACCCCACTTTTCAGGGGTCTTGGGGGCTGTTTGATTTATTCAGCAAGGAAGTCATTTCCTTATGGAGCTACAAAAGCTGCCCGGCTTGCAAAAAGACAACGGTTATGCAACGCTAAATAAAGACAACATTTAACGGGGGTCCGTACATGGCTAAAACAATTGTAGAAAAGTTAAATATGCACAAATTCAATAAGGTTGCTGTATTGTACAGACCAGAGCATGACGACAGTTTAGCGGGATTAGCAGAGCATGACACTGAATTAACAGCCAGCAGTTATGATCTGATTTTTGCTTATGTGCTCAATATGGAATCGCTACAGGAGCTCGTCCACAAAGTGATTGATCACAACTATTTAAATAAAGGCGGCTATTTGTTCGCCGCTTATCCCAAAAAAGGGAATAAGGTTTATTCGGCCTACATTCACAGAGACAGTCTTTTTGAAGGGGTAGGAGCCGATGAGGACGGTTATATTGGAACGAGCAACCTGAAGTTTGCACGTATGGTGGGCTTAAATGAGGTGTTTACCGTTGTCGGATTCAAAGAGGAGGCGCGGAAGAACAAGGATGCATCTTCAAAGCCAAGTCAACGTGTGGACGATTACACCTCTATGATCCCTGCTGTGGAGCAAGATCTGACGGATAGTGCGGAGATACTGGCTTTTTACCAATCCCTTACACCCGGCTACCGAAAGGATTGGGCCCGTTATATATACAGCGCTGTACAAGAGGAGACTAGAGAAAAACGGCGGGCAGAAATGAAGAAGATTCTGGGTGAAGGGTATAAAAGCATCGATATTTATCGAAGAGACAGGCCGTAAATAGAACTTTCATCCGTGCGGACATAATAGAAGAAAAGCCACTTCGCATAAAGAGTGGCTTCTCTTCTTCATATACTGATATTGCTAGCTCATGCGTGTTACAACAGAGGTTCTTCCTTGCTGACTACGTTTGCTTTTTTTTCAATCATGATCTTCTTTTTCGTGGGCATAAATAATGTGATAAAAAACGCGGCAATGGATAGAATCATCATGAAGTAATAGGCGTCACTTGCCCCTAAAATTGATGTAAGGGATTTAAGGAGCTCAGCAGTAGTAGAAGGATTGTGCTGGATCACTGTAGCTGCATGGCTTGTAGCCTGCACTGTAAATCGTAATCACGACAGCCGTACCAATCGCCCCGGCAATTTGGCGGACGGTATTATTTACTGCTGTACCATGTGTGCCGAGTTGCTTGGGCAGCGCAAATTACCTTGATGCATAGAAGAAGGTTTTTGTAACCGGTTAGGTCCGCGTATAGCAAGAAGGTTCAGCTCAATAAAAAACCACTCACAGGAGTGGCGTTGTCTTGCTATAAAGTCTCTTTCACTTTGATTAATAACTTCAAGAAGGCTGCGCTTTCTTCTTCGGTAAGGCCCTGGGTAACACATCGTTCTACTTCCATGAATATATCGTGGAATTCCTCGACGAGGTCGGCCCCTTTTTGCAATAAATATATTTTTTTCTGCCGTTCATTATCTTCCGGAATCACCCGCTTGATATACCCTTTTTTCTCCAACCCCTGAAGCATGCTGGTGATGGTGGCTCCCTTACGGTTGAAACGCTCGGCCAAATCCTTCTGGATCACACCTTTGTCCTGATGCTCAAAAATATAGCCCATCATCTGCCCTTGCTGCGCATTCAGTCCCAGTTCCGATAATCTGACATTGGCCATACCTCTGATTTTCAATCCAATCTCCCGGATTAAATCGGAGTAGGGGGTAAGCAAAGCTTGCTTCGTCATCCTGTGCCTGACTCCCTCGCTATAGTTTGAATTCTAATTATAAGAACATCTTAATTTTCGGTCCCTAAATTGTCAAATTCAAATGGTTAGACTTCATTTAATTTTAAGATTGACAGTTAGAAATCTAACTGTTATATTTCAATCAATAACAAACGCTATTCCATTATAGGAGGTATCACAATGATTACAGCAATCACCAATGCGCGCATATTTGACGGCGAGAACGTGATCAGAGCCACGACGGTCCTGATTGAAGGCGAACGGATCCTATCGGTAGGCGGGGAAATACCGGCACATGCGATCACCATTGATGCGAAAGGAGGGACTTTACTGCCGGGTCTGATCGATGCCCACGTTCACACTTCCGTTGAGGGCCTGCGTGACGCACTGAAATTCGGTGTGACGACTGAACTGGAAATGATGGGCGGGTTTACGAAAAACGGCCGCGAGGCACAGCTCCAGGGGATTGAGGATATTGCCGACGTGCGGTCTGCCGGAATGGGGGTCACACCTCCTGGAGGGCATCCCGATGAACTTATGCCTGGGGATGGGGAAATCCCGGATTTTGTACTGAAGGAATTGGAGAAAATGAGCGAGGAAGATCGCAACGCTATGCTGGCTGCTCATGCCCATGATCACGATCACGGAGAAGCGGCTGCGGTATCGAACAGGGATGAGGCGCTGGTATTTGTGGGCGAACAAGTCAGGGAGGGAGCCGACTATATTAAGATTATGATTGAGGAAGGGACGGTACTGGCCGCCCCCGGCTTGCCTGTCTTAAGCCAAGATATTCTAAGTGCAGCCGTAGGGGAAGCGCACCGGTACGGCAAGATTGCAATTGCCCATGTATTGACTGCAGACTCCTCCCGGCAAGCCATCGAAGTTGGGGTGGATGGTTTGGCCCATTTATTCATCGACCGCCCGGACAATACTTCGGATCTGGTGAGAATGATCGCAGAGTCCGGTGCTTTCGTTACACCGTGTCTGGTCTTGAACTCTTCCATTATCGGTAACTCCGCAGCGGAATTGACCAAGGATCACCGTGTGAGTTCCAGGCTTAGTCCGGAATGGTTGGATACGCTGAATGCCAGCTTCCATACCTACCCGCAAGGCAGCATGGAAGACAACTACCGGAATGTGATGGATCTTCATCATGCAGGTGTAGACATCCTGGTGGGTACGGATGTCTCCGTGCCGGTTCCATCGCTTGGCGGGCTTGCCCATGGGGCCAGTGTACACCATGAAATGCAGCTATTGGTGGAAGCGGGATTCACGCCCGTAGAAGCTCTTCAGTCCGCTACTTCAAAAACAGCCCGCCGGTTCGGCCTGAACGACCGCGGGCGTATCATTCAGGGGGCAAGAGCAGACTTGGTCTTGGTCGACGGCGACCCGACCACGACTATTTCCGATACGTTATCCATCCGTGGAATATGGCTGCGCGGCATTCAGAAAGTAGAAGAAGTGTGAAACCACGCTGGCGCTTGATTTTTTAATAATGAGGAAGTCCATCCTAAGGGGGATGGGCTTTTTTTAATATCTATACAGACAAATGAACGTTCGGGCGGTGCTATTCGTACTATAGTTATTCTACGGGAAGAGCGTATGGGAAAAAACGCATTGAAAGGGTGAAGGGCATGCTTACAATCAAACATTTTACCAAAAGCTATAAGGGTGGTAAAAAGGCAGTAAATGACTTGAATTTGGTGGTGGAGCCAGGCGATATCTACGGCTTTATCGGACATAACGGTGCAGGTAAAACAACAACCATTCGGGCAGTAGTGGGCGTGCTTGATTTTGAAGAAGGGGATATTGAAATTGACGGTATCTCCATAAAAAAAGATCCGGTAGCGTGCAAGGCGAGGATTGCGTATATTCCGGATAACCCGGATTTGTATGATCATCTTACCGGCATTCAGTACTTGAATTTTATCGGTGATCTCTTTAGTGTATCCAAAGCGGATCGTGAGCAGCTTATTAAAAAATACAGCGATGCTTTTCAAATTACGGTCCATTTGGGTGATATGATTTCATCGTATTCCCATGGGATGAAGCAGAAGCTTGCGATTATCTCTGCACTTATTCATAAACCAAAGTTGTTGGTGTTAGACGAACCCTTTGTTGGCCTTGATCCAAAAGCCGCTCACATGCTAAAGACAATTATGGTAGAGCTGTGCAGCAACGGCAGTGCCATCTTCTTCTCAACGCATGTGCTGGATGTGGCAGAGAAGCTCTGCAATAAGATAGCGATCATAAAGGGGGGCCAATTGATAGCCCATGGCAAGACAGAAGAAGTAAAGGGCGAAAATAGCCTGGAAGCATTATTCATGGAGCTGATCGACAATGATTAATATCTGGAGATTAACGAAGCTGCAGTTGTTATCTTCATTTGGGTTGAATAAAGCTTTACATACAAAAGATGTTAAAGAAAGACGCAAATCGCTTTTACTCGCCTTTGGTATTTTTGTGGGAGTGCTCATGATAGCAGTAGTATCATTTGGATACAGCTTCATGTTGGCAGTGACTTTTGAACAAATGGGGCGAATGGATCTATTGCTGGCGATTATGATGGCTGTTACTTCTATTGTAGGGTTCTTCACCACGGTCTATAAGGCAAGCGGTGTATTATTCAGCTATAAGGACTACGATTTGGTGATGTCGCTGCCGATCAAGACGAGTCATGTTGTGGCAAGCCGTATTCTTCAGCTCTATGTGCTGAATTTGTTCTTTTCTTTGATGGTCATGCTGCCAGCAGGTGTGGTATATGCTATAAAAGTGAATCCGGGGACGTTATTTTATCTGTTTTTTCTAATGACCCTTTTATTTATCCCATTACTGCCGATTATTGCGGCAACGATTATTGGTTCATGCATCAGCTGGATCTCTTCCCGGTTTAAAGCGAGCAGGATGATCAGTCTTGTATTAACTTTTGCCATTGTGATTGCACTTATGGTCGGTTCATTTACGCTGAATGGAAACCAGCAGGCACTTGCTGATATGGGGACTGAGCTGGCCGATATGATATTTAAGCTGTATCCTCTTGCAGCGATGTATGTCGATGCGGTCTGCTCGTATCAGGTAGGCTCATTGTTATTATTTATTGCGTTATCCGTACTTTCATTTATTATATTTGCCACTGTGTTAAGTACAAGATATAAAGCGATTCATACAGGTCTAATGACCAGTCATGCAGGCAGCAAATATACCATGAAGCCGTTAGAAGCCTCCTCTCCATTTCGTGCACTGTATAAGAAGGAGTTGCGCCGATATTTTGGCTCTTCTGTTTATGTGCTGAACACAAGTATAGGCATGATTCTATTACTGGTGATGTCGGTTGCCTTATTGTTTGTCAGTTCGGAGAAGCTGGGGGAAATGATTGAAATTCCACAATTATCCCATTATCTGAGTACGCTGGCTCCCATCCTCCTATCCTTATTTGTAGTTTTAAGCTGCACAACGTCAAGTTCCATTTCGCTTGAAGGCAACAATTTATGGATACTAAAAAGTTCACCCGTATCGAAACAAGCGATATGGCTTAGCAAAGTTGCCGTGAATCTGACCATCACATTACCCGTCCTGAGTATTAGTAGTGTAATGCTTATGATATCGTTGCGCACGGGATGGATGGAAAGCTTATTATTGCTTGTTATCCCTTTGATCTATGCTTGTTATTCCGCGCTGATAGGCATTATTGTTAACCTGAAATTACCTAACCTGGAGTGGAAAAGCGAAGTTACGGTAATCAAACAGAGTGCAGCAGTTCTTGTATCTATGCTCATAGGGTTCATCAGTTTATTAGTTCCCTTGGGACTATCCCTTCTTCTGACGCAGGTAAATGCAAATCTCATCTTGTTAGGGGTTGGCATGATTATGATAGCGGCATGCCTAGCAATGTATAGATATATGCAGACAAAAGGGGAGCAGTTGTTTCAGCGGCTTTAAACAGCCAGCTGTCGGTTCCATCCCGGCAATTGGCTGCTTAGTGTTTCAATAGGTCTCCAGATTTTAATTATGGTAATATTCTGCCAATGCATTTGCCGCAATGATGGCCTGGTATACGTCATCAGGAGTTACGGGATGTGGCATATTGCCCATCGTGTCTCCTTCGGCACATGCATCTTCCGCCACTTTCCGCCATTCTTCCTCTCTAAACTGATCCAGACCGAGATCTTTTAATGTTAAGGGTAAGCCCACTTCTTTGATGAAGTTAATGACCGTTTCCACTTCTTCTTTGGGTGCACTTTCTAAAACAAGCTGTGTTAATAAACCAAACACTACTTTTTCGCCATGCTGTGCATGATGCAGCGATGGAACAGCGGTCATTCCGTTATGAATGGCATGAGCAGCGGCTAAACCGCCGGATTCAGCCCCCACACCACTTAAATAGATGGTGGCTTCAATTGTTTTTTCAACGGCAGGCGTGGAAACTTTATGATCAACGGCTATCTTCGCTTGAAGGCCATATTCCAGAACAGTGTCATAGCACATCTTGGCGATACCTAATCCGGCAAGCGAGGGTTTCAAATTGACCAGATTATCACCATTTTTCTGGTAGCAGGCGCGTGCTTCGAAATAGGTGGCGAGCGCATCTCCAATTCCAGCGACAAAAAAACGGGTTGGAGCACTTGCTAAAATATTTGTATCTGCCAAGACCACATCCGGATTGGTTGGCAGGAACAGATAGCGGTCAAACGAGCCGTCTGTTTTGTAGATGACAGAAAGTGCGGTGCAGGGGGCATCAGTTGAAGCGATGGTTGGGAAGATAACCACAGGCAAATGTACATAATAAGCGGTGGCTTTAGCGGTATCTAAGGTTTTCCCGCCGCCAATACCCACAATCACATTAGCGCCTGATTTTTTAACCGCTGCACAATGCCTATCGATTTCTTCCTGAGTAATTTGTAGATTAAATTTCACGAACTCACTCTGCTGTCCAGCTTCTTTAAAGGATTGCCCCGCTTCTTTCGCTGCACGATCCAGAATGAATTCATCACAAATTACATAAGCATGGTCACCATAAGTAGTGGTATACGTAGATAGTTCGTTTAATAAGTGGTGACCTACTATAAATTTCTTGGGGGACGTGACTGATTTTACCGATCGTTTCAATTTAACCACTCTCCTTGTTTTTAGAAATTATCTACTGCAGGTGAGCTGATTATGCATTCAATGATTGGGTTTGTTCCCTGAAAAAGAAAACAGCCCCTCAGATTGAGGAGCCTCCATAAGAATCATGTTAGGTTAAGTTGCGGGAATTTCAAGGACCCTGGCAATTAAAAACCCCGGCAAATCTGCCGGGGCTAATTATGTATAAATGGATGTTGTGCACACAGAAGCATTATGATATGATTGGAGAATTACTAATCATTTATTTTGAAAATAACATAATAATCCTATCTTATTTACAACTTAATCTTACCACACAGTAATACGGGTTGTCAAACTTTCATTTTACAAATTCGAATGAAGGAGTGTATGCAGGAAGATGATAAGTGCAGAGGATTGGAAGCAAGAACAGGAACGGCTGAAGCAGGTTATGGAAAAGCTGCAAGCGAGGATCAGCGAACTGGAGCCGGAAGTGGCCGGGCTGCATGACCAAGTGGTGGACATCCGCAAGCAATTTTGGGAAGAAGTGACTGTAAACACAAGCACTAGCGAAGATTTTGAAGAGACCTTCTACAGTATCAGGCAGCAAGAAGCTTTATTATCCGAACGGGAGCGAAGCCAGCGGTTACGCGCGCAGCAATGGAAAAACATGAAACGGCTGCTGTCCTCTCCCTACTTCGGACGCATCGATTTTCATGAGGATGGCTTGAACACTGCCGAGCAAGTCTACATCGGTGTGTCATCCTTCATTGACTCAGATGGCATGAGTTTTCTGGTGTACGACTGGCGTACTCCGATCGCTAGTATGTATTACGATTATTCACCGGGCGCGGCCGGATATGATACGCCGGGTGGAGCTATCGCTGGAACGATGCAGCTGAAGCGGCAGTATCAGATTCGCGGAGATCAACTGCAGAACGTATTCGACACGAGCTTAACGATTGGCGATGAATTGCTGCAGCAGGTGCTTGGCAAGGGTGCCGACAATCAGATGAAGAGCATCGTCGCGACGATCCAGAAGGAACAGAATGCCATTATCCGCGATGACAACAGCCGGATGCTCATCGTGCAGGGGGCGGCTGGCAGCGGGAAAACCTCGGCGGCCCTGCAGCGGGTGGCGTACCTGCTGTATAAACACCGCGAACGGCTGAGGGCTGACCAAATTGTCCTGTTCTCACCTAATCCGATGTTTAACAGTTATGTATCTACCGTTCTTCCTGAACTCGGTGAAGAGAACATGCAGCAGACGACCTTCCATGAATATCTCGATTACTGGCTTGGCAGGACGTTTCGTTTAGAGGATCCCTTTGACCAGATTGAATATGTGCTGGAAGAACAATCTGACCGCGGGTATGAAGCCCGGCTGAAAGGAATCCAATACAAGGCATCTGTGGACTTTCTTCAAGCGCTCCAGAAGTATGCGCAGGGGTTGGAGGGGAAGGGCATGCGATTCATAAGCATACGCTTCCGGGATCGCGATTTGATCACAGCAAAGCAAATGGAATCGAAATTTTACAGCTATGATTCTTCCATTCGCTTATCCAACCGCATCGCTTTGCTGCAGGAGTGGCTGCTGCGTGAACTTTCTCTGCTGGAGGACAAGGAACGTGAGGCGTTCTGGGTGCAGGAGGAGCTTGATTATCTTGACAACGATCAGTACGCCGATGCGTTTAATGAACTGCATAAAGACAGAGGTGTGTTTGACTTTGCCGAACAATATGAAGAAGCCCGTGAAATGCAGCGCGGCAAGCGCAGGCTGGACGAGGGCGATTTCGATTATGCTGAGCGGGAGGAAGCACTGCTGCGCCGGATGGTCGTGAAGGAGCAATTTAAACCGCTGAAGCGAAGTGTGAAGCGGATGTTGTTCATAGACATGATCCGGCTGTACATCCAGTTCTTTGAAGAAGAGAATGCTTTGGCGAAGATGACGAATGAAGCTGGAAATTCCCTGCTCTGGCCGGAAATCTGTCAGCAAACCAAGGAGAAGCTTAGCCGGTCCGAACTCTTCTATGAAGATGCGACACCGTACCTGTACCTGAAAGAACTCATCGAGGGCGTTCGGGTGAACACGGAGATCCGGCATGTATTCGTCGATGAGGGTCAGGATTATTCGATGTTTCAGTATGAGTTCCTCAAAAAAATGTTTCCCCGTGCCCGCATGACGGTGCTTGGCGATTTCGGTCAGGCTATCTTTGCTCAGGCCACAGAACTGCACGGCGAAGATTCACCGCTCATCGGATTGTATGGCGAATCTGAAACGAGCTTATTCCGTCTGGTTCGCAGTTACCGGTCAACGCGTGAGATTGTGGAATTCACGAAGTCTTTATTGCCTAACGCCAAGGAGATTGTAGCCTTTGAACGCAAGGGCAGAAAACCGCTCCTCTCTCAGATGGGCAGCGGCGGGCAGCGGGCCGCAAGAATAGCTGAGCATCTTGCGGCGCTTCAGGCGGAAGGCTTGGTCTCCATCGGGATCATCGCCAAGACAGCGGCCGAAAGCAAAGCTGCCTATGATCTCCTTACAGCTCAGGGCTGCCAGGGGTTGAAACTTGTGACGAAGAGTACGCCCAACTTTGAGAAGGGAACCCTGATCCTTCCCGTATATCTCGCCAAGGGCGTTGAATTCGATGCCGTTCTAATCTACGACGCATCTTCGCGGACGTATCATCTGGAGAGCGAGCGCAAGTTATTCTATACCGCATGCACGCGTGCTATGCACCGGCTTTTGCTCTACACAACGGGAGAGTGGACCCCATTCCTTCCAGCATCGGATAAGTCCTTGTATGAGGTAGAGCAAATCTAGTGATGAATACTAACCAAGGATCTCTCTTCATAAACATGACAGTCAGATGTCGAGTTTCTCCATGTATACTTTGGAGAAAGGAGAGGATTCAACCATGAACACTTATACGACCCACAAGCCCAAGCTGATCATTACTGGAGTGGCTGTACGTACAACAAACGCTGAAGAAACGGGACCGGACGGACGATTGCCACAACTTTGGGACACCTACTTTCAGAGCAATCTTGTTTCTGCCGCGGGGGTCAGAAATCCTCAATTCCTATACTCGTTGTATACGGATTATGAAAGCGACGTGAACGGAGCCTATACAGTTGTAATTGGACATGAAACAGATAATGAATTCGTCCAGGATGATAATAATCATGCGGTTGTAGAAATACCCGAAAGTAAGTACATCGTATTCACGGCAAAGAAGGGACCTATGTATGAAGTGGTGCCTGAGGCGTGGCGGGAGATATGGACCTATTTCAAGCAATCGCCGGAAGTGAGAACCTATACGGGCGATTTTGAGCTTTATGATTCCAGGAATTCGGATCCAGCAAACACAGAAGTGCAGATTTATATAGCCATTAAATAGCTGGATAGCATGTTAAAACGCTACTGACATAAAGCTGTCAGTAGCGTTTTTGTATACTTAGATCAATAGATGATGTAAACATGGAAGGGGATTGAGGTATGCAAATGGACGAAATAAGTCAACAAAGCCGCTTCTGGATTGGTGTCGTGTCTGCATCCCACGTGAAGCATGGAGAGCTGGGCGGCTTCGCGCAGTTCTGCCACGGCAAGTCAGCACCTTTGCGCAAGATGCAGGCAGGCGATTGGCTGATCTACTACTCCCCGCGTACAGATATGACGAACGGGGCACCACTCCAAGCGTTCACTGCTATCGGGGAAGTGGCTGATGATAACGTCTACAAATATCAGATGTCCGAATCGTTTGGGCCATTCCGCAGAAAGATCAGCTACATGCCGTGCCGGGAGGTACAGATTAGAGATCTTTTAGAACAGCTTAGCTTCACGCGGGGGGATCCCAAGTGGGGGTATTCCCTCCGCTTCGGTCATTTGGAGATCGGCCGAGAGGACTTTATGACGATTGCCAGTGCGATGTTGAGCAATGAGCAGATAGAAGGTTTTTTATAGCATCGAACGTACCCCTTAGTATCTTTGTGATGAAGAATTGACAGTCTGGAAAGCAATGCTATAATCAAATAAATAGAAAATAATGCAATTATTTTTTCTTTTTGGAACCTGCATCCAGACAAACTTCACTAATCACTGTTTGGAAAATGGGGGTAAAGAGATGGGAGAGCTCAAAGCGCCTTTCGTAACCAATGTAGAGGATATGAGTTGGATCAGGCGTACTTCTGACTGCTATTTTATCATCGATGAGACGGGGAAAGTCTTACAATGGAGTGCGGAGCTTGGTGCGCTGCTTGGTATTTCGGCCACACAAGCGGTCGGCAAGGCCTGCCGTTCCCTTGATCTCTTCAGTGATTCTACCGGGAACAGCCTCTGTAAAACCTGCCAGGTTCTAAGCGCTACAAAACATATGAACAATTGCAACGGATCACGCAGGGTATTTGTTCAACGTGGTTCGGTCCGGGTTCCTTTCCTGAAGAATATACGGGCCAGCAGCTACGATAAACGGTTAATCTGGGTGACCCTAGAACAGGCCGCGATTTTTTCCCTGATGGAAAAGCTGACTTCTCAAGAAAATAAAGTGCTGGACCTATTATCCAGAGGGCATACAACGCAGCAGATTGCTATAGAGCTACACATTTCTTATACTACGGTACGAACCCATATCCGTAATCTTTTGAGCAAGCTTGGGGTACACAACCAAAAGGAAGCCGTTTCTCTCTTTTTTGCCGAGCTGCTTAAATAATAATTAGTGAGTAATAGAAAAGGATCATCTCCCGGTTGACTGAGGAGGTGATCCTTTTTGCGGCTTAATATCCAAATTATATTATAAAAATACCTCAAATGTACGATCCTTCTTCTTCTAATATATGTTAATTTAGTAGCACATATTGAAAGCCGGGAGCAAACGGTCCCGGTGAGGGAGGGAAATATGAGTAATATTGCAGCAATACAGGATCAGTTCAAAGCTCCGTTCTACCTGGTCTGGGAGATTACACTTTTGTGCAACGCCAGTTGTGTGCATTGCTATTCAGGCGCAGGCCGCCGGCACCCCGACGAATTAGACGCAGAAGAGGCTCTTTCCGTAGTCGATCAATTAGCTGAGGCCGGTGTCCTCCTGCTGGGACTCTCCGGAGGAGAAGCTCTGCTCAGGCCCGATTGGATGGACATAGCCTCCCGTGCTTCGTCGAAGGGGATGATGGTTTCGATCGGCACTAATGGAGCCGTGATTGATGATGAGATGTGCCGCCGGATCATCGAGGCAGGAGTGTCCGGGATTTGTGTCAGTATTGATGGAGCAACGGCGGAAGTGCATGAGCAGGTGCGCGGTGTCAAAGGACTGTATGACAAAGCTGTTAGCGCTATAGAAACATTAGTGAAGCATGGGATTAATGTAACTGTTGGGTATACGCCGACCCGGCTTAATTTCAGGGATGGCCGAAAGGTCGTAGAATTGGCCGCCCGACTCGGTGCAAATGGAGTGAATTTATCTGAGTTCATTCCCACAGGACGGGGAGATCAGGCATTGGCGCTTACGCCGAATGAGCTTCGTGATGTGATTGTGGAGTGGATCTCCATGCAGCAGGAGTACGCCGGAAAGCTGAAGATATACTGGCATGACTGCCGTGTTGCACTGATGCTGCCGCCAGAGCAGGCAGCACAATATATAGGCTGTGGTGCAGGTTATGTTACCGCCCGTATCACGGTTAACGGTGATGTCACCCCTTGCGTGACTTTACCGCTCACAGCAGGCAATTTGCGTGAGCAGAGCTTCCAGGACATCTGGAGCTACTCGCCGGTCCTAGCGAATATACGGGACAGGACGACAAGAAACGAAGGAAATTGTGGCACTTGTGAGCATAAGTTCATCTGCGGAGGATGCCGTTCTGCGGCATTAGCCTATCATAACGATGCTTCAATGGGCGATCCTTATTGCTGGGTGGTTCCTGAAGCAGTTCAAGTGTAGAAGGAGAGGATAAGATGCCAAATTTAACTTCGGATACGGTACTAACACTCGCATCCAATATTGTTACCCGCAAAGAGGAAAATAGCAAGTACGTGGTGTACAACCCGGCTACGGACGAGCTCCATGTGTTGTCACGTCTGGCCTATACCATATTGAAGCTGTGTGAGCAGCCCGCCCGGGTTGCCGAGATTACGGGGCTTATTGAGGAATCCATTCCAGCCTTCCAGTGTGACCAGGGACGCGGGGAAGTGAACGGATTACTTCAGAAGCTATTGAAACGAGGCTTGCTCCAGGCAGCCTGACCAGCCCTATAGAGAGGAGGTGAGGAAATGGAAGCAACCAGAGAACTGCTGTGGGACATCGCCCGTGACAATATGGCGGAAATGGAAGACGCTGATTTGCTGGCAGCCATTCAAGAACTGGATATTGTAGATTTAGGGGAATTATCTGTTATTGCCTGGAGAGTAATTTAGCAAGCAAGGAGCCTCGGGCGCTGCCGGAGGTTCTTTTTACAAGGAGGCAGCCAATGGATCAGAGCAGAACAACCTGCCGGAGGTTAAGCAGTGGATTGGAAATTATTCATCTTCCGTTAGCCGGTATGAACACGGTATCGCTGGGCCTGCTCTCGGGTGCAGGTGCAAGGCTGGAAGCGGAAGATGAAATAGGCAGTTCGCGGATTCTCGAACATTGGATATGGCGAAGAGAACAGAAGGAAGAAGATCTCAATGATATTTTGGCGGATTTCGGAGCTAATTTGAAAACCTCATCCAATATAGAATGGACACGCCACTGGACTACAGTGCTTTGTGATCAATTTGAGCCGGTCTTCAAACTGTTTTTGCATGATATTCTGGAGTTTGATTTGTGCCCTGAGACCTTTGCGGCCAGCAAGGAGTATGCAGCAGTTCTTTCAAGTAAACGCCGGAAGGAACCAAATGCGTACGTAATGGATGTATTGCGTGAAAAAATGTCCGGGGGTAGAACGATCGGACGGTCAGCTGTAGGTCTGGTTGAAGATATAGCGAAGCTGGATTTCCCCAAGGTGAAGAGCGTCTATGAACGTCTTTATGTTCCAAATAATTGTGTGGTTGCTGTGGTTGGAGGCATTTCAAAGGAAAGACTGGGGAAGCTGCTGGATGAAATCGGTGAAGCCGGCGCTGTACAGGATTCACTGATCGTTCCCCGGGAAGAACCCCCTTATTGGCAATCCTGTGCGTATTCCATCGAACAGGAAGGCAGACTCGTTCATCTGGCAGCAGCGTTGCCCTGTGTATCCTGCAGACATCCTGATTTTTTCGCATTTGCTGTGTTGTCACAGGTGCTGGGTGGAGGAGACGGTTCCAGACTTTTTGAAAGTATCCGGCAGAGAAAAGGGTTGGCCTATCAAGTGCGGAGCAGCTTGATGTCCTTTAGGGACACGGGACTCATGACCTTTTATCTGGCCACCGGACCGAATTCCGTATCCTGGGCGGCATCTGCCATCGTTCAAGAAATGGAGCAAATCAGGAATAACGGAATGAGCAGGGAGGAGGTCAAGGCCGCCCAAAACCAGCTTTTAAACCAGATGGTCCTAAGGTCAGAGAGTACAGCTTCCAGAATGAACACGCTGTTGACCGCCTCATGGTATCCGGGATACCCCGGGACGTTAACGGCCATGAAAGAAGCCATAAGTGCAGTTACTCCGGAGGCTATTCAGTCCGCATTACAGAACGCCGTCCCGGCTGCAGAAATGGGTCTGGTGACGTTGGGTCCAGTATCCGCTTCAGCGTTAGTATTGAATCATTAGGAGGACGTTATGGCCCACTCGCAGTGGAAGTATCCAAATGGTCTGAACGTAATCACGGAGGATATGCCTTCAATGGCAAGTGTGACGGCCGGATTTTTTGTACTGAGCGGGGCAAGACATGAGTCCCCGAAACAGACAGGTATAGCACATGCGCTGGAGCATCTGCTTTTTCGGGGGTCGCTGCTCTATCCGAAGGGAGCCATGAGTCCCGAGTTCACTCAAATGACAGGGACTATGAATGCTTTTACCACCTGGGAATATACTTGCTTCTACAGCCGTTCCACCCCTGAAGAATTGCCCGGAATCTTTTTTCCATTAATGGATATGATTCGTCAGCCTCTATTGCGGGAAGAAGATTTTGGTCTGGAACAGAATATTATCCGCAAGGAATTATCAAGACAATTAGAGGAACCGCGGAGCAGACTCACTCATGCGCTTCATCAATACGTGTATCCGGGACGTCTCGGCAAACTGCTGATTGGTCTCGATGAGGATATTCTAAAACTGAGTGCTCTGGAGCTTAGAGAATTTCACCTGCGGCATTACATTCCCTCCAATATTCTGCTGGTGATTTCCGGCAGCCTTGAGAAATGCAGCGGACTGGAGTCCTGCCTGCAAGCTTTACAGGATTGGGAGGAGCCTATGCTTCCGGTCGGGCTTGAACAGCCTCTAATGGCACAACCTGTGGTGGTTAACCTTTCGCAAAAGCGTGCAGAGCTATGTTACTCAGTATGGGCCTGGAGTCTCCCGCCGCTTGAAGATAAAGAACATTACGCAGTCCATTTACTATGCACCTTGCTGGGCGACGATAATTATATCGGCTCAAGACTTTATAATGTGATCGTTGCCCCTGGATTCGCCCAGCAGATCACCTGTGTATACTCCGTATTGGGCGGCAAAGGACTGTTCAAAATCTATGGTTTGGCAAGGTCAGCTCAGCTGGAGGGGATCCGAGAAAAGATGCTGGCCGAGCTGCGCCAGATGGAGGCTGGAAGGATCACACCACGCGAATACAACCGTGCCAAGCAAAAAGTAAAAACACAAATGGCCCTGGATGCTTCCGTATCCCACAGCCGTTCGGTCTCAATTGCCCAGGCCTGGATGCGTCATAGACGTATGGTTCCTCTGGACGAACTCCTGACATTCATTGATCAGATCAGTATAGGTGACCTTCAAAATATAATTGCGCAGTACTTTAACAACCAGGAGTGCTTTGAAATATACGGATAATCACAAGAAACGGAGCTGGTCTAAACATGGTGGAGGAATGGTTCCGCTATCCTGTACATATGGTCTGGTCGGTTACTAATTTGTGTAATGCCCACTGTATACATTGCTCGTCAAGCTCTGGAACCTGTCTTCCGGGAGAACTGGATCAGGCGCGGGCTTTGCAGTTAATTGACGAGCTGGCGGATATGGGTTGTATTGATTTGGCCTTATCTGGCGGAGAGCCGCTGCTTCGGGCGGATATCGAACAGATCATCGAGCATGCCGTTCATCATCATATGCAGGTGGGTCTGGGAACCAACGGCTGGGGTCTGAATCTGAAAAGAGCGAAGGAATTAAGAGGATTAGGACTTCAGCGCATCCAGATCAGCCTCGATGGCATAGGCCAGACGCATGATGAAGTGAGAGGGCTGAAGGGGCTGTTTAATCGTGTGGAACGTGCCATTGATGCTTCTCTGGAGTCAGGACTCCAGACACATATCTGCTTTACTCCCCACAAGGAAAATGTGCATCATACCGAGCAGGTCATTGAATTTGCCTTATCCAAAGGAGTCCATCTGTTCAATCTGTCCCAGTTCGTGCCTGTAGGCCGGGGAAGTCAAAGCATGGACTTGCTTCCCGAGCAATGGAAATCATTGGCGATGCTGTGGGTGAACAAGAGGGAGCAGCTTAAAGGGCGTATGAAGTTCAGCAGCCACTTGGCGCAAATGGCTTTGGTTGATCCCACTTTAGCCTGCCAGGAGGGCTTCCGAGGCTGCCAAGCCGGTATGGCGCAAGGGTATATTTCTGCAGATGGTTGGGTCACTCCCTGTGTTATGCTTCCGGTACATTTAGGCAATGTCCATGAGCGCCCCTTAAAAGAGATTTGGGACAGCTCGCCTGTTATCCAGCAATTGCGTGACCGGAGCAACCTGGGCGGAAACTGCGGACAATGCGGAATTCGGGAAAAATGCGGGGGCTGCCGCGGGGTTGCTTATGGCCTGTATCACGACTATTTAGCTGATGATACGCACTGCTGGCTGCATTCCACACCAGAGTCTGCAGATCGGATCACAGTCTAATAAAAAAGGGGAATGTACAAATGAGCTATGTTACCAGAGATGAAGATATTCGTTATGTTATTTTGCTCAGCCATGCAACGAATGAAAAAATGAGTCTTGAACTCATTCGCGCCCATGTAAACCATTTACGGGAGCTTGACCGGGAGGGGAAGCTGGTATTGTGCGGGCCGTTTACGGATTATGCCGGCGGTATGGTCATTATCCGCGCTGCGTCCAGAGAAGAAGCGGTGCAGATAGCAGAGCGTGATCCTTATGTCCTTTCGGGCAAAGAGAATTATGAATTGCGCACATGGGAGTTGTCGCTTGAAAGTAACGGACATATGGGCATTGTTGAATAGAATGAAGAGAGGTTGATTCTTTCATGCGGCTTACGTTTTCTTATTTTAGACGACATGACCCCATACTATGGATTCGAGTGTTTGGAACCGGATTATGTGCATTAACTACATTTATGATCCGGCCTTTTCTCATTTTTTATATTTCGGATAAGCTTGGTGGAACTGTGCTGATGCCTCTACTGGTTGTAGGTCTTCAACCGCTGGCGGGAATTATGCTCAGCTTCTGGGGCGGGGGGCTGGCTGACCGTTACGGGCGCAAGCCGGTTATGCTTGTATCATTGGCTATTCAGGCTTTGTCCATGCTTGGTTTTATATTTGCCGATACCCTGTGGATGCTGATTCTGATTTCTGTACTTGGGGGCATGGGGATGCCGATGTTTCTGCCAGCAGCCAATGCCCAGATTTCTGACATTGTTCCCGAGGAGAAACGTGCGGAAGCCTTTGCCCTTATTCATGGTGCAGTCAATGTTGGCGGTGCGCTGGGGCCTTTGCTGGGCTTGGCCGTGTATCTATTGAACCAGAGTGTTATCTTTGTGATTTGTTCAGCTTCTTTTGTTTTGTTTGCTTTGCTCATTTGGTGGAAGGTGCCGGAGACACGACCGGAAGAGGTCCTGCAGCCCGATAAGCCTGCGGCCCATTCGACCAGACTTCCATACCGGGAACATAGATTGTTGTACCTGTTGACCTTGTTCGCGCTTCCTGTGGGATTACTGTACTCACAGGTGGAAACCACTCTTCCGCTGCATCTGAAAACAAACTTTTCTAACGCATCCTCCATCTTTGCCGGACTTATGACGATTAATTCTATTGTTGTGATTCTGCTCATGGTCTGGCTACCAAAGAAGACGGAAAACAAATCACCGCAGTCCATGATATTGATAAGTTATGTGCTGTTTGCCATCGTAAGTCTGGGTTATGGATTTGCTGCATCTTTCCTCGTATTAGTGGTCACGGAGCTGATTTTTACCGTAGGCGAAATTATAGGCATCATCCATTTGCAAAAATATGTTTCCATTGCCGCACCTGCAGGCATGAGAGGAAGATATAACTCTATCTTTGGCTTATATATGCAAATCCCCAAAATCCTCGGCCCCATTTGCTTCGGACTGATCTTTGAGTATTTTGGCGGGGGAATGATGTTTTCGCTTGTGGCTGGTCTGCTGGTTCTCTGTGGAGTGGCCATCTATCAACTAATCCGTAATGCACAGAATCAGAAAGTCGCTCTAATGCAAAAGGAGCTGCAGACGGATACAGCGGTTTAAGGAGAGTGGAATCAGAATGCAAATCTGTTCTGTGAACATTGGAAAAGCCGGATGGATTGAATGTGAAGGGAAACGCGTATTGTCTGCGATCACGAAGAAGCCAACAAAAGACCAGGTGTTCTTATCCGTTCTAGGTTTGCAAGGAGATGAACAGGCGAATAAAATCAGACATGGTGGACTAGACAAAGCGGTTTGCGCTTATCCTGAAGAATATTACGATGACTGGGAACAGGAGCTATGCATGGAGCTTCCCTTTGGTTCCTTCGGAGAAAATCTTACAGTACGGGGTATGAGGGAATCGGAAGTACATATCGGCGATATTTTTATGTGGGGGGAGGCGTTGCTTGAGGTTACCCAGCCCCGCCCCCCATGTCATAAGCTGGCTAAAAAGTTTGGCAACCCTCAACTGCCGCTCCTTTTTCAAAATCTGGGGAGAACCGGTTTTCTCATGCGTGTTCTGCAGGAAGGTTGGGTTAGCATGGAGAGCCAATTCGTTTGCTCCAAAACTCATCCCTCTCAAATCTCCATTGCAAGGGTCAATGATGTTATGTATAAGGATATACGGAATAAAGAGCTGCTCACGGCCATTTTACAGGTGGAGGCTTTGTCGCCAAGCGTTAGAACCACTTTCAAGTTAAGGCTGGCAGGGCATTATGAGGATTCTACGAACAGGCTGCAAGGGATGTAAATTGAGAAGCTGCTTCGATCGCACCAAAAACGCCTTCACAGTTAGAGCTGCGAAGGCGTTTTTTTGTGCGAAATTTTCAACATTAAATCCTGTGCGAGGCGGGAAAGGATTTTTGACGATAATTGTCGAAACTTGTTGTATAGGTTTTTCGAGGCGTATCCGGTTGAAGGGTATAGAAGATTGCCCGGAAATTATTCGGGTAATAGTAGCATAATGCGGCTAGACTGCCCGTTTTTTATAAGCGGGTCTGAATATGGAGAGAGCAGGGAGGGGGAATGGACAAGTGCCCAACTTTGAACGAAGGCCTCAAGAGACGGGATTTCCATTTCATAAGGAAACAAGTGATGTTCGATGCTAAGGATTGTCTTATTGGATGATGAAAAGCCTGCGTTGAACGTGCTGAACAAAGTGATCGGGGGAAGAGACGATGTGCAGGTGGTTGGCGCATATATGGACCCTTCGGAGCTGCTCAAGGATATAAAGGGACTCAGGCCTGATCTGGTTTTTCTGGATATCGAGATGCCGGAGATGAATGGGTTGGAGCTGGCCGCCCGTTTGCTGGAGCTGCAGGAAGACATCGAGGTCGTGTTTGTTACCGCTTATCGTGAATATGCCCTGGAGGCTTTCGGGGTGAATGCGCTGGATTATTTATTAAAGCCGGTGGTGCCGGACTTGCTGCATCGTACCATAGATAGAGTATTGAAAAGAAGAACAGGGACAGCCCCCGCAAAAGCGGCAACTGCTGCTTCCCGGATTGTATGTTTCGGAGGCTTTGAAATATACAAAGCGGATCATGTGGAACCCATTCGCTTCCCTACTGCTAAGGCGGAAGAGCTATTTGCCTATTTGCTGGTACACCGGAATACGTATATTTCCAAATGGACGCTGTGCGACAGTCTGTGGCCGGAAGTTCACTCGCCGGAGAAAAGCGATCATAATCTGCACACGGCAGTGTACCGGATGAAGAAGACGCTGCGGGATACCGGAATTGGAGTGCGTATTTCCTCCCAGCGGGGGTCCTACCGGATGGAATGCGAGGATATTTGTGATTACGTCATGTTTGAGCAAGCCGTTACCCATACGGTTAAGATGGACAACGGCAATATTGAAGCCTTAACGAAGGCGGTTCAGCTCTATAAAGGATCGCTCTTCGGAAACAGGGATTATCCCTGGTGCGAGGCGGAGCGGGAGAGGATGTCCCGGTATTTTGCCAGCCTCTCCAAAAAATTGGCGAAATGGCATTTGGAAAAACGCCAATATCACGAGGCGGTTGAAGTCCTCCAATCTGTGCTCAGCTACGTACCCTTTGATGGTGAGGCGCATGAAATTCTTCTAAGGACTTATATACATTTACATGATAGAACAGCATTCTTTACACACTATGAGAAAATGGAAAAAAGCTTCAAAGGGGAGTTGGGCGTAGAACCTCCGGAAGTGTTGAGACAATTATATGCAGATTTGCGATGAAATTCAGGATTTCGGACCTCAAAAAGAGGGCGAAATCCTTTTTTTGTTGTCGAATAATGTCTGTTAGTGTTTTGTGAGAATGGATTGTTACAATTTTTTTTACAACAAGGAGGGGATCATTGGAAGATGAATGAAAAAATAATGAAAAAACTATCCGTTGTTATCGCTGTTATATTTGTTACGGTGACAATACTGTCTTCTCTGGCATGGTTGCCAAGCGCAGTCAAAGCAGCGGGTGCAGGTACGGGGACAGCGGCTGATCCGTATATCATTACGACGGCGACACAGCTTAACAATGTACGTAACGGCTTGAGTTCTTATTATAAGCTTGGTAGTGATATCAATCTAAGCAGTTATGGAAACTGGATACCGATCGGGAATAACAACAGCAACTTCAGAGGCGGCTTTGACGGGAACGGCTATACGATTACAGGTTTAACTATTATTAGGCCTGCTGAATCCTACATCGGATTATTCGGTTATGTAAGTACAGTCGGGCAGATTCGCAATGTTCATTTGTCAGGCGTAAATATAATCGGGTATGACTATACCGGAAGTTTAGTGGGATATATCAATTATGGCAAGGTGGAGAATAGCAGCGCTAGCGGTACGATGACGGGCTATCGTCATGTCGGCGGTCTGGTAGGGAAATCTGAAAATTCAGCTGTCGTGAACGGAAGCTCTGCAAATGTAACGGTCCAAGGATATGCCAACCTGGGCGGTCTGATTGGACAGTACGCCAGTTGGGCGCCTATGACTGACAACGCTGCCAGTGGTAACGTGACAGGAACCGGAGCTAATATTGGCGGTTTGATCGGGTACCTTGACTGGGGAGGCAACGTCACGAACAGCCACGCCAGCGGCGATGTAAGGGGAACAAACAACAATAGTTTTTATCTTGGCGGCCTAATTGGCAGCAGTAACTCAAACCTTATTGAATACAGTTATGCAACAGGCGATGTATTCTCTAAGGACGGTACTCACGTTGGCGGCCTGCTAGGGGCTGGGGGAGGAATTATTGAGAAGAGTTATGCCAGCGGCCATATCACCGTTGAAGGAGGCAGTTTTCCGTATGCCGGCGGTTTGGTAGGCAGATTTGACTCTGGAAAAATTATCAATAGTTATGCAAATGTTCAGATCACAGGGAACGCTACCAGCACGCTTTTTGGCGGCCTGGTAGGGAGTAATTCAGGCGAAATTAAAAACAGCTACGCGGCCGGACAAGTATCAGGGAACGGAAACGGCAGCAATGGCCCTCTGGTGGGTATGGACGGCTGGAAAAAGGTCACCGGCAGTTACTATAACTCGGACATCGCCGGACAAATCGACAATGGAATGGGTGAGCCGAAGACAACGGCTGAACTGATGAGTGCTGCTACTTTTAGCGGATGGGATTTTAATTCTGTCTGGTTAATCAATGAGGGTATGGAATACCCGAAACTCCGTCCGTATGTACGGTCCTATACCGTCACGTATGAGGGTAATGGAAGTACGACAGGGGGAGTACCTACAGACAGCAGCCGTTATCTGGACAACAGTATAGTTACGGTATTGGGCAATGATGGAGGTCTTGTGAGGGATGGGTATACCTTTGCGGGGTGGAGTATGGACGCTGCTGGGAATGGGGCGGTTTATAAAGCCAGTGATACCTTCAATATAGGGACGGCTAATGCCAAGCTCTATGCAAAGTGGACCGCACTGACGTATACAATCGGCACACTGGGGAATCAGACGTTGGCGGGGTTAACGGCAGGCTATGCACCGGGAACCCAGGAAACAGGGGCCATAACCGTTACCAGAACAGGTACAGGGGATTTGACGAATTTGGCTGCGAGCTTGAGCGGAGCCGATGCAGGCAACTTTGAGATTGCCGGACCGGCGGCAACTACATTGAACGACGGAACGCCTGCAACTACGTTTACCGTTAAGGCGATTGATGGTTTGCCTTTGGGAACCTACAACGCAACAGTTACCGTAACGGCGGATCATATGGCGGGTAAGACCTTCACTGTTAAGCAGGTGGTTGCTAAAGTGATCATCAAGGGCGATGCCAATGGGGATGGACTGATTACTCCCGCAGATGCCCTGATGATTACGCAATATCTGACAGGCAAGATCACGCTGACACCCGAGCAATTTAATGCCCTGGATATGAATAACGATGGGGTTCTCAACAACACTGATGTACAAAAGATTATGGCGATTTACCTGGGAGGAGCGAAATCATGATAAACCGCATCAATGGCACGGCAAGCTATATCAGACAAACCTTTTCACTATTCCTGGTCTTATGCTTGCTGCTGGTTCCCTTCGGTTCCATCGTTCAAGCGACTCCTGCTACTCCGGTCTCGGCCAAGGTTTCCAGTGTCTCCGGGGCTCCGGGGGATACGGTGGATGTGGCGGTTACAGTGGATCCGGGAGACTATTCAGTATTGCAGTATATGATGCAATTATCTTATGATCCGAATGTCCTTGAACCGGTATTTGCAAATCCGGTGACAGATAAAGCAGCCTCTATGTTTTTTAATGCTGACGCAAATATTAGCGGGACGATTAATGTATATGCCGGATATTTCGGGGGATCGTTTTTTCTTTCGGTAAAGCAAGAGGTCTTCGTCATGCATTTCAAAATCAAAGAGACGGCAGGCACTATAAACTCAGATGTAAAAATTGTCTCCGGCACTTATACGGAAGATGATGATTTGTGGAGCAATATTACGAGCGTGACACCTGGTACAGTGAGTGTGGCTCCTATTTCGGAAACCATAAAAGTTGGAATTGGAACTGCATCCGGAATTCCAGGAGAAACGGTAGATGTACCGGTGACCGTTCTGGAATCCTCGGGGTCTGCTGGAGCTTACGGGTTACAGCTTGATTATGATTCGGCTGCGCTTGAAGTAGAGAACATTGTTGGAACATCCGGCGATTTTTTCATGTATACCCAAAATGACGAAGAAGGCTGGCTAAAAGCAGCATGGGCAGATATCAGCGGCGGCGATAATGCGGTTAAAGCTGGTGATAGTTTGTTTATTGTTTCTTTCAAAATTAAGGAGAATGCGTCAATAGGCGACAAGACTGTCACCGTGAGCAATCCAAATGATCTGCAGCATTTCACCTTTGTAGATACACGTATAGTTGAAATGGAGAAAACCTTTGTTCCCGGCAAGGTAACCGTCAATGAGCCAACGAATGCAGAAGCCCCGGCGATCTCCGGGCAGCCGGGAGACCGGACGGTGGACTTAGGCGGCATAGCCGACCTAAGCGTTACGGCAACAGCTGGTGGCACGCTGAGCTACCAGTGGTACAGCAATACGGAGAACAGCACGGCAGACGGCACGCCACTGGCGGGCGAAACGCACGCGTCGTTCTCTGCGCCGACGCACATGGTCGGCACAGCCTATTACTATGTTGTGGTGAAGAACACGGATAATAGCAAGACAGGTGTGAAGACGGCGTCGACTACAAGTTCCGTAGCCAAGGTGACCGTTAACTCCCTGACGAATGCAGAAGCCCCGGCGATCTCCGGGCAGCCGGGAGACCGGACGGTGGACTTAGGCGGCATAGCCGACCTAAGCGTTACGGCAACAGCTGGTGGCACGCTGAGCTACCAGTGGTACAGCAATACGGAGAACAGCACGGCAGACGGCACGCCACTGGCGGGCGAAACGCACGCGTCGTTCTCTGCGCCGACGCACATGGTCGGCACAGCCTATTACTATGTTGTGGTGAAGAACACGGATAATAGCAAGACAGGTGTGAAGACGGCGTCGACTACAAGTTCCGTAGCCAAGGTGACCGTTAACTCCCTGACGAATGCAGAAGCCCCGGCGATCTCCGGGCAGCCGGGAGACCGGACGGTGGACTTAGGCGGCATAGCCGACCTAAGCGTTACGGCAACAGCTGGTGGCACGCTGAGCTACCAGTGGTACAGCAATACTGAGAACAGCACGGCAGACGGCACGCCGCTGGCGGGCGAAACGCATGCGTCGTTCTCTGCGCCGACGAACATGGTCGGCAATTTGTACTACTACGTTGTAGTGACCAACACAGACAACAGCAAGACAGGTGTGAAGACGGCTTTGACTACGAGTTCCGTAGCCAAGGTGACCGTTAACTCCCTGACGAACGCGGAAGCACCGTCAATCTCTGGACAGCCGGAAGACCGGACGGTGAGCGTGGGCGGCACAGCCGATTTAAGCGTTACGGCAACGGCAAACGGTACTTTGAGTTACCAATGGTACAGCAATACCGAGAACAGCACGGCAGACGGCACGCCGCTGGCGGGTGAAACGCACGCGTCGTTCTCTGCGCCGACGAACATGGTCGGCAATTTGTACTACTACGTTGTAGTGACCAACACAGACAACAGCAAGACAGGTGTGAAGACGGCATCGACTACGAGTTCCGTAGCGAAGGTGACTATCAACTCCCTGACAAACGCAGAAGCCCCGGCGATCTCCGGACAGCCGGAAGACCGGATGGTGAGCGTGGGCGGCACAGCCGATCTAAGCGTTACGGCAACAGCTGGTGGCACGCTGAGCTACCAATGGTACAGCAATACGGAGAACAGCATGACAGGCGGCACGCCGCTGGCGGGCGAAACGCACGCGTCGTTCTCTGCACCGACGAACATGGTAGGCACAACCTATTACTATGTCGTGGTAAAGAACACGGATAACAGTAAGACAGGTGTGAAGACGGCTTTGACTACGAGTTCCGTAGCGAAGGTGACCGTCAACTCCCTGACGAACGCCGAAACCCCGGTGATTTCGGCCCAACTGGATGACCGGACGGTAAGTGTGGGTGAGGCCGTTTATCTGAATGTTACGGCAACAGCCAGCGGCACGCTGAGCTATCAATGGTACAGCAATACGGAGAACAGCACGACAGGCGGCACGTCGCTTACTGACGAGACGCACGCGACATTCTCCGCGCCAACGAATGTTGAAGGCACAACCTATTACTACGTCGTAGTGACTAATACAGACAACAGCAAGACTGGCGAGAGAACGGCGTCGGCAACGAGCAACGTGGCTAAAGTGGCTGTCAACTCTCTGACGAACGCCGAAGCTCCGGCGATTTCGGCCCAACTAGAAGACCGGACAGTGAGCGTAGGCGGCATAGCCGATCTAAGCGTTACGGCGATAGCGGACGGCACGCTGAGCTATCAATGGTACAGCAATACGGAGAACAGCACGACAGGCGGCACGCCGCTGACGGGCGAAACGAGCGCGGCGTTCACCGCGCCAACGAGTGCTGTAGGCACAACCTACTACTACGTTGTGGTGACCAACACAGATAACAGCAAGTCAGGCGAGAAAACGGCATCGGTAACGAGCTCCACCGCTAAAGTGACCGTTGTAGAGCCAGCTCCATCAACGTCTGCACCAACTGAAACAGCACCGTCTGTACCTACTGCCACTTCTGCCCCAAATACGGGTGTTGACGTGTTGGTTAACGGTGTTGCTGAGCGGGCGGGCATCGCAGTGACAAGTCAGATCGGCGATTTGAAAGTGATTACCGTGACGATCGACCAGAAAAAACTGGAGGATAAACTGGCGGCGGAAGGCAGGGGCGCGACCGTAATCGTTCCGGTCAATGCGGAAGCCAACATTGTGATCGGTGAGCTGAATGGCCAAATGATCAAAAACATGGAGAACCAGCAGGCGAAGCTCGTCATCCAGACGAAAAACGCTTCTTACACTCTACCGGCCATTCAAATCAACATCGATGCTGTATCTCAACTGATTGGCAGCGAGGTTTCTCTGCAGGATATTAAGGTGCAGGTCAAAATTGCTACACCTGCCGCAGAGATGGCTAAGCTTGTGCAGTCAGAGTCGGAGAAAGGGGCATTTGAACTGGTTGCTCCTCCAATTGATTTTACCGTCACGGCCACATATGGCGGAGAGACGGTGGATGTCGCCAAGTTCAATGCTTATGTGGAACGGACCATAGCCATTCCTGAAGGGGTGGATCCTAACCGAGTGACTACAGCCATTGTCATTGACCCGGATGGAACGGTTCGCCATGTGCCTACACAAGTCATTCTCAATGGCGGGACGTATTACGCGAAGATCAACAGCTTAACGAACAGTACGTATTCTGTTATCTGGCACCCTATTTCCTATAAGGACGTTGAGCACCACTGGGCGAAAGAGGCCGTCAATGATATGGGATCCCGGATGATCATTAACGGGATTGGGAATGGAGATTTTGATCCCGACCAAGACATTACTCGCGCAGAATTTGCAGCGATTATCGTTCGCGGACTGGGATTGAAGACGGATAATAGTATGATTCCATTCTCGGATGTGAAGTCGGCCGATTGGTATAGCAGCTTTATTAGTACAGCGCATTCGTATAATCTGATTAACGGCTTTGAGGACGGAACCTTCCGTCCGTTGGAGAAGATAACGCGGGAGCAAGCGATGGTTATTTTGGCCAAAGCGATAAAAATTACAGGACTGAAGTCAAATCTTCAGACTAATAACGGGGAAGAACTGCTGAGTTCTTTCGTGGATTCAAGTCATGTATCAGCCTGGGCAGCGACAAGCATTACCGACATTTTGCAGGCGGGAATTGTGTTGGGACGAAGCGATCACCGGCTCGAACCTGAAGCGCCTATATCAAGGGCAGAGGTTGCAGTCACGGTGAAGCGGCTGCTGCAAAAATCCGGTCTGATATAAGAGGCGGGATTCTTATCAGAGGTATCCATGGGGCTATGTTACATAGCCCCATGGATACCTTTTTAATTGGTATTATTACATCTACATGATCCTTATACATATCGCTGACCTTCTCGCCCTCGCGGCGTATACACTCATTCTTAATTTTGCCAAAGGGAAAGGAGAGTCAAAAAGAAACGACCTCTCCATCTTCAGGAACCCAAACGGAATCCTCCAGATGTTGTTCCTTCAGGAACTTGGTAAGCTGATTTCGGCTCAATTTACAGTGATTGATGGTATTCAGATGTACGGCAAGGAGCTTGGTCCTCGGTGACAATCGGGCTATGCGAGCGATATCTTCACGTGTCATGGTGATCACGGTTCCCCATATCATCTCCGCCTCCCCTGTATTCAAAATTGCAATATCCGGACTGTACTTACGAAAAGCCGCTTCAATAGCAGGTGTATAAATACAGTCACCAACGATATAAATAGAGCCTTCTTTCATTATATTCAAGATAAAACCGGAAACCGGCCCGAGTAACTTGCCAGAAAGCCCTAGAGCATGTTGCCCCGCAATTCGTTTCATCTGAATACCTTCCCACTCAAAAGAATTATTGACTGGTGTTGCTCTCAAGAACCCAGCAGATCGCACGGAAGCTTGGTCTTTAGGCTGACAAAACACAGGTATATTTTTATTGAGAATGGAAATGGCCTTTTTATCCCAATGATCAAAGTGACGATGTGTTAACAGAATGGCATCCACATCCTCAAAAAGGTGGAGTGGAACAGGCAATGGGGTTAATGGGTTTCTTCGATAATTTCGAGTTAAAGGCACAGGCGAAAGTTCGCCGACCTCACTCAACATCGGATCAACCAGTATACGTTTACTGTTTATGGTTAAAATTGATGTAGCGTGCCGAATATGTTGAACTGAAATGAGCATACTAGACAACTCCTCTAATTTAAATGCCGACAGGTCCATTTTGAAAATATCATATTAATTTCGTAGTATGAAGGAAGCCGTCTCCCTCGGATGGCTAAGAGGAAAATGATGACCATATGGAACAACATCAACCTTACCAAGATGTAATGGAGCAGAATAGCTTCTATCATGATCTCCCCAAATAATATGAAGATCATACCTTGGTACTTTGGTGAAATCACCCTGATAGTCTTTCGATAGAAAACGGTTTAGCTGAAGAGTTGTATTTAAAATTCTAGGCGAAGTAAAGCTGCTGCTTACTTTTGCAATATAATGTTTCGGAATGTTCACCCTATTTTCAAACAGACCATTACCAATTAAATAACGTTCTATTGAATTAGCGGTTGCTAACTTCAATGCCCATTTGTTCATAAATTGAGGAGCATTAAACGATTTGGAATTTCTTTTCGCAACAGGGGGCTGAAGTAAAGTAATAGTATTTCTCGTATCTATGTACTCTCGCACTAATGCTTCCAGCAGAATAACCGCTCCGAAAGAATGGCCAATCCAATGTGCACCATTAGTAGCTTTTCCCAATAACTCTTTCACTAAATTTAAATAGAGATCCAGAAGATTTTTCTCTCGTTTAAAAGGGGAACGTCCTAAACCTGGAAGATCTGGAATCCATACTGGTTGCCCAGTTTTTTCATGAAGCTCTAGTCCTAGAGGAAATAAATCCTCTCCATCACTCATTAAACCGTGTAATAAAATAAATGGCTTACCCTCTCCTTGTATTTGATAAATCACAGTGTTTCCGATTAAGGTTCGTTCAAATGCATGATTATCCTGGTCATTTTGATTCATCAAGCGGTAATCCAAATCCGCTACTACGACTGGGAAAAAATTCATTACACTCGTCTTATTAAACCAATCTTCTCCCATGATTTTTTTCGATGAATCATTTGAAAACTTTCTATTTGTTATAAAGTTCAGTCCATCAGATGGAATTTGTGTTATTTTACTTATTCCACTTTTCATAAGGGCCTTCATGAAATGAATGGGCACAGAGATTTTAGGTGCTGCCATATTCATACTTTCTGACATAACGTCTAATAATTCAGATATATCCGGATCAAGCTGTTTGTCTTGAACAAGTGTATATGTTTGAATAGACGATTGCTCCTGCTTAAAAACCTGAACAATAAACTTCGCTAGCTCATCGTTTGAAATCAGTGGTAATTTATACCCCTTGCCTCCAGGAATAACTGGCATCAGCCCTCTTCGCATACTCGTCACAAGCAAGCCTAAGCCTGCTGTTTGCTCTGTACTCCCTGTTTTACTACTGCCCACTACAGTTGGTGGATTAATCACAGAAAGCGGATATCCTATTGCGGATGCCTGCTGTCGAATATAAAGATCTGCCAAAAATTTTGTTCTTTCATAAGAGTTTTTTATTTTCAAATAGTCGTGACCTTCTTTAAACACATCAATCGCAACCTTGCTATTATTATCATCAAAGGGGCTCATATATCCTACTACATGAATAAATTGCTGCAAGCCTTTCAATTGATGGATACTTTTAGCGAATTCACTGATATACTTGGCCCCGTTTAAAAATACAGATGTTGCCTCTTGCTTTGTCGCTTGAATATCCATTTGTCCACCTGCATGAATAATAACATCCGTGTCCAATACTCTATCCTTATCTTCATCACTTAAACCTAAATCTGTTTTCGTCAAATCACCTTCAATAAAGTGCAGGGCTGCCTTGTTTAAAATATCTTTTTCTTGAAAAGTACGTGTTGCTTTACTTTTCGACCTCACTAAAAGAAAAATCATAACATCCTCTTTAAGAAGTTCCTTCACTAATTGCCTCCCAATAAAGCCTGTTCCACCTGTTAAAAATATTGTCTTCACATCTTCCACTCTCCAGTTTAGTACTATTCAGTACTAATTTAGTGTAAAAAAAATGCTTCTCTTATCGAAGCAAGTTAAAAAATTGGTTGGCTGTTTTCGTGATAACAGTTGCATCCTTCAATGTTTCTGAAATAAACAGCGCTCCTTCAAGATTCGTTATAAACAGTGCCGCTACCTCGTCAATATGAATCGTACTTCTAAACTCTCCTTTTTCTACTCCTTGTTTTAGTAATAGAGATACTTTTATTTGTAATTCTGCAAAAAAGAGACCTATTTTTTCTTTTATGTGCGTAGCTTGTGTAGGACTTTGAATATAAAGAGTAATAAATGGACAACTACCCTTATACTTTCTTGACTGAACTCCCTGTGATAAATGCTCTAAAAACATCTGGACACGATCTTCAACTGATAATTGGTTCTGAGAAAGTATTTGATCAATGGCACGCTGATACGTTTCAATCCAATAATCAACGACCCCTTCTAACAATTTTTCCTTATCAGAAAAGTGATAATACACATTAGATTTTGATACTTTGCTTACACGCACTAATTCATCCATACTTGTATAAGCAAATCCTTTTTCTAAAAATAATGTTGCTGCGACCTCAATCACACGTTTTTGATTCATTAATTTCACCTTTGTCATAACTAGAACTATACAGTACTAATTTGAATATTGCAAATAATCATAAACAGCAGGGGGAGGGTGCAGCCGCATGAATAAGACGGATCGTTTGTTAGCCATAGTGCTTGAGCTGCAGCGTAATAAGGTGCTGCGGGCCGAGGATTTGGCCGCTACCTTTGAAACAAGCGTGAGAACCATTTATAGGGATATTCAAGCTTTAAGTGAAGCTGGTGTATCCGTGATAGGGGCGCCAGGACAGGGATACTCCTTAATGGAGGGGTATTTCCTGCCGCCAGTCAGCTTTACGGTAGAAGAAGCTGTGACGTTACTTATCGGGACGGATTTTATCGAGCAGTGGTTTGATGTCCACTATGGCCGTAAGTCTCGTACTTCCAGAGGAAAGATTGAAGCCATCCTCCCGGAACCGGTCCGCAGTGAGGCTGCCCGGATACGTAAGAGCATTCGGTTGCGTACGTCCGCTGAAGATGTATCACGAATACAAGAGAAGGCATACCTGGAAGCGATTCGTCAGGCGATCCTGGAGGAACGAAAAATAAGCTTTCACTATTCCAAAAAAATTGCCGAAGCCGATGGAAACCGCCAAAGCGTTCGTACGGTTGCTCCTTATGGGCTTGTGCTCCTTCATGGGGCATGGGTACTCATCGCGTGGTGTGAATTGCGTCAAGACATCCGTCATTTCCGGTTGTCCCGGATGACGGAGCTTATTGAACTGGAAGCTGGATTCAAGCTTCCAGCAGATTTTAATTTGGAGGCATACCGGCCTCCAGACGACCGCAACATCCGTGTGCGCATCCGGGTCCAGCCTGACATTGCCGATAAGGTAAGGGAGTCGAACAACTTCTATATAGATACGATAGAGGATCAACCGGAAGGCTTGCTGGTAACCTTTCGTGTTAGGCAGGCGGAGGAACTGCTGCAATCCGTGCTCGGCTGGGGAGCCGGAGTGGTTGTACTGGAGCCGGAATCCTTCCGGAATCGGGTTAGAGACGAACTGGAGAACATGTTGAAACGCTACTGACATAAGGGTGTCAGTAGCGTTTTAGTATACTTAGAACAAAAGATGATTAAAGGAGCTAATACATGATGGTTACAACTAAGGAAGCCTTACAACGTTTTGAGGAAACTGTGGCACATTATATTGATGAACTGGATCCATTCAGTATGGAGCAGCTGAAGCAAAAGCCAAGCGACAACGAGTGGTCTATCGGACAGATGGTTCAACATCTTATTAACTCGGCGCTGTATATGCAGCTTCGCAATGTAGATCAATGCCTGGTGCCAAGCGAAGATTCCCTGGTATCTCAAGCGGGAAAAACCGAAGCAGGTGCGGCTATATTCGCTCAAGGAAGTTTCCCGCCCGTTCGTGTTCAGGTTCCGCCTTCTCCCCAATATACGCCGCAGCAGCCGGAAAGCAAAGAGCAGCTAATTCAAGGGCTGCACATGGTCAACCAGAGAATGAAGGAGATTGAACCTACCCTTGAACAAGCGTCCAAACAAAATACAGTGCCTCATCCGCGATTCGGTGGACTGTGCGCAGAGGAATGGTTTCTGCTTGTTGAAATGCATTACCGTCATCATCTTCTGCAGCTGGACCGCTTAAAACAAGGTTTGGTTCATGTTCATGAATGAACAAGCCAACGTTGCCTCTTCTGAATAGGTAGAAAGGTATGGAGTTGAAGCTCGCACAGCCTGTTTTTCATCATTCCGGCTATGGTAGAAATACACACCATGGAGAGGGTGCTGATTACAGCTGCTGCGAGCTTTTATTGTTCGGGGGGTCTTAAATGCAGGCCTTTTTGTCATTAAAAGTCGAATTTCCAAATGCATTCTATAGTAACCGCTTTCATTTCATTGTAGAATAGATAAAAATGAAGGTATTCCATTGACACGGTTACAAGGGAGCATGCCCATGGAGAGGTTCTGGTTCAGGAAAAAGTATATTCCGTTCACCTACAAGATGATGATTCCGTATCTCATTCTTGTATTGCTGACAGATGTACTGGTCGGCTATATCGCATATACGATGCTCATTCAATCCAGGACAGAGATGGCGGAAACGAATATCAGGACCGCTTTGAAGCAGACAAGGAACAACATCGAATACCAGACGGATGAAATCAAACGAATGAGTAATTCGCTGTTTCTCAATTCGAACTTTCAGAATGCCCTTCAGTTTAGGGGGGAGCCTTTGGATAACATGCTTAAGATGAGAGACGATATCGTTCCTTATATGAAGGCCCCTCTGCAATTGTACGGGAACAAGCTGAGACTTACGCTCTATACCGTGAATGAGACGATGCTTGAAATTACCGGTGACGAGATGTCGATGCCGATCGGTAGAAGCGATTATTATGTTCTTCCTTACCGGACGATCGAAAATGCGGAGTGGTTTCAGTCGATCGTCACGGATAGCAAAGACAGCCTGTGGCTTCAGGCAGACACCGATCGCGAGCTGGGCAACATTTCGTATGTCCGTAAGCTCGTTTCATCAAATGGTCCGGCCATTATCGGTTATATTCGTGTCACGGCGAGAATTGACGAGCTTTTTGGCAATTTCGATACCTTTCCGATTGAACAGGGGCTTGACCTTCGTTTGATTGACAGGATGCAAGGATCGACTATATATGAACAGGGTATTGTAGATGAACATGCGAAGCAAGATTCTTATTTGATTATTAGCGAAGATGTTCCGATACCGGGATATGCCATCGAGGCAAGGGTACCGCACACTTATTTGAACAAAGACGCGAGCAGAATGCAGAAGGTGATTGGCACCGTCTGTTCCATCAGCTTTTTGGTTATGGCTGTTATCGGTTTCCTGGTTGCCCGAATCTCCGGCAAAAAAATTAAACGGATCGTATATTTGGTCCAGTCGTTTCAGGAAGGGAATTTTTACAAAAGAATCGGGTTTTCAGGAAACGATGAATTTGTCTACATTGCCAATAGCTTTAATCAAATGGCCACGAGCATCCAGGAACTGATCCGCGACGTCTACGAGCAGGGCATCCAGAAAAAACAAGCTGAGCTGGATGTGCTGCAAGCCCAAATCAGTCCGCATTTCTTGTACAATACACTGTCGACGATTGGCAGTTTGGCCAATTTGGGGGAAGTTGAGAAGGTTACGAGGATGGTACAAGGCCTTTCCAAATTTTATCGGCTCACCTTAAACGAAGGGCATGTGTATATCTCTCTGGAAAAAGAGTTGGAGCAGGTAAGGACCTATCTTGAAATCCAGAGAGTAAAGTATGCGGATGCCTTCAAGGTTTATTATGATATCGATCCGGAGATTTTACAGATTCCCATTATTAAGCTGATTTTGCAGCCGTTTGTCGAGAACATATTCAAGCACGCCTGGTTCGGTGAGACGATTGCGATCCGTATTACCGGAAAGCGGCTTGGCGACCGGATTGAACTTAAGGTCATTGATAACGGGATCGGTATGCGGCCGGATACCCTTAGAACAATGCGGTCGAACCCGCTTCATTCTGACAGCTATGGTCTGAGAAACGTGGAAGAACGAATCAAACTGAGATACGGTAATGATTTCGGCATTCAGATTGGCAGCCATTTTGGGGCGGGAACGACAGTTCAAATTATTTTACCGGTCGATAATGCGGAAATCCGGGAAGATTTGGGGGAGTAGGGGGATATGGCGATGGAGATTAACGTTCTGCTGGTGGATGACGAAGTGGTCGATTTGGAATGGCTCAGACGGCGTGTGGTGGGCAATGAGCATTTGCCTTTGCATAATGTTAGAACGGCCGCGAGCGGGTTTGCCGCTCTCAAAATGATGGAGCAGTATCCTGTTGACATCATTCTCTCCGATATCCGTATGCCCATCATGTCAGGAATGGAATTTGCGCGGAAAGCGAAGGAGATCAACCCCGAGGTCCATATTGTTTTTATTAGCGGACATCAGGATTTCAGCTATGCCAAAGAAGCGATTCAATTGAGCGCATCCGGTTATTTGCTTAAGCCCGTCGATGACGACGAGCTAAACCATATGCTGAGCGGACTCTGCGCCAAGATTGAGAAAGAGCGGAAGCAGCATATTTCCTTGTCGGAGACACTGACGCTTGTGAATCAGGAACTGTTGCTGCGCTGGTTTAACGAGGCCACTCCGGGTCAGGTCGAGACGCATATTCAGAGTTTCCTAGTGCCCTATTTACAAGATGCGTCCGCGGTAGCCATCGTTGAGATCGACGACATGGCGTGGAAAATAGAGTCATGGACTGAAGAGAAGCGGAGTGTATGGAGCAGCAGCGCCAATCATTTCATCCGGAAGTTCGCTCACGATCAAAATTTAGGCATGGTCATCACCACCTATGACTATCACTTTGTGATCTTGGCTGCAGTTCAGGAACAATATTTCACCGCTTTGATGGAAGAGCTGATTCGGGCGTTCTATCAGGAATTTTCCTTTTCCATTACCATCGGCCGGGGGATGTACACAACCAAACTCGACAAGCTGCATAAGTCCTACCGGCAGGCTCAGGCCGCTTTAAGCATCAAATGGATTGTCGGCAAAAACAGGCTCATCCAAGACGCCTCCGAGTGGCACCCAAAGGAAAAGATCGCTGCGGATGTAGAGGTTATTGTTGACCGGATGCTTAAAGCTATGCTCGACTACGACCTTACAACCATTGACGATTGCTTGCTGCAGCTGTTTGCCGGAGACAGCCCGATCTCCCAGAAAAACGATATTTACGACATCATCATTCGGATTACCTCCAAGCTTCATGCCGATCTGCGGCAAATGGATGAGCATTTGTACGAGATTTTGAATTGGGATTCCCATCATCCTTTTGTGCTCTTTCAGTTCGAAACGGTGCATGATATCCTTTCGTGGCTGAGAAGAAGGTTCTTTGAACTGTCGGAGCTGCTGTATTTGAAGCGGCAAAGACAAAAGCGGAAGCTAATTGATGAAATCACGGAATATGTGAAAGGAAGATTGGAGCAAAAAGTAACGCTGAACGAAGTTGCCGCTCATTTCGATTTTACGCCCAACTATCTGGGTCATCTGTTTAAAGTCGAAACCAACAGTCTATTCAGCGATTTCCTGAGTGAATTGCGAATGAAGCGGGTATGCGAGCTGCTCGGAGATCCGACGAAGAAAATATATGAAATTGCAGAACAGGCCGGATATAAAAATATTATTTATTTCAATAGGCAGTTCAAGCAGTACATGGGCATGTCCCCCGGCGAGTACCGGAAGAGAAACAAAATTTGAATCTATTCGTGAGGCTCTTGTTCCGGACGGGACAGGGCTTATTTTTTGTCGAATCGTTGAATTAGTATTAAGTTTAGTTGTTTCGCTGAATTATGTCACCGCACCCGCCCTATTATAATCAGAGATATAGAGAAGAGAGGGGTGCAAAGATGAAAGGGCATACATTTTGGAGCGATTTGAAAAACTATAGGGTTCTCTTATTGATGCTGGCACCAGCGGTTGCATTTTTCCTCCTGTTTGCCTATATCCCGATGGCAGGCATCATTATTGCCTTCAAGCATTATGATTACGCCGGAGGTATTTTTGGGAGTGCCTGGAACGGACTCGACAACTTCCGCTTTTTCTTTGAATCGGGAGATGCCTGGCGGGTCACACGAAATACAGCATTGTACAACATTGCGTTTATTATCGTGAACAACTCGTTGCAAATATTTGCAGCAATCATGTTGTTTGAGGTCGGCGGCAAATGGTTCCGGAAAATTACACAATCGGCGCTGTTTCTTCCTTACTTTATCTCATGGGTCGTTGTCGGGGCGATTGCCTATAACCTGCTCAACTATGATATCGGCACTGTGAATGCTCTGCTTAGAGGCTTAGGACTGGAGCCTGTCGATATTTACAATACACCTTCCTATTGGCCGTATATCCTGGTTCTCGTTTCCGCCTGGAAAGGTCTTGGATACGGAACGGTGATGTACCTGGCCGCGATTACGGGCATAGATACCGAGATGTACGAAGCGGCTGAAATCGATGGTGCCAATATTTTTCAGCGGATCATGAAAGTGACGATTCCCAATCTTTATCCGACGATTATTATTCTGGTGCTGCTGGCGGTCGGGAATATCTTCCGCGGTGACTTCGGGATGTTCTATAACATGATCGGCAACAACGGTTTGTTGTTCTCTTCGACAGATGTTATCGACACTTTCGTTTTCAGATCGCTGATTACTTCGAATGACATCGGCATGTCGGCTGCGGCTGGCGTTTTCCAATCCGTTCTTGGATTCGTGACGATCATGACTGTGAACTTTGCTGTCCGTAAATACGACAAAGACCGCGCCCTGTTCTAAGCGCATAAGGAGTTTAGTTTTTCAAAATGGAGGTAACGATATGAAGCAGCTCGATCGTAAAATATTCTCAGGTATTGGTTATGTATCCCTGATTTTTCTCGCGATTTTATGTATTTTTCCCTTTGTGCTTGTCGTATCGTCATCCTTTACGGAAGAAAATAAAATCATAACGGAAGGCTATCAATTTATACCGACTGCATTTTCTACGGAAGCCTACAGTATTTTGTTTAAGTATCCCGAGCAAATGATTCAGGCCTACTTGGTGACAATAGCTGTTACGATAATTGGCACGCTGGTGGGCTTATTTCTGACCTCGATGACCGCTTACGCGCTGTCCAGAAAAGATTTTAAGTGGCGCAACAAGTTTTCCTTCTTCTTCTTCTTTACGACTTTGTTTAGTGGCGGGCTGGTCCCGTGGTATCTGCTTATGGTCAACTACCTGGATATGAAGGATACTCTGGCGGCCTTAGTGATTCCAATGATGCTCAACGTCTTCTATATCATTGTCATGAAGTCCTTTATGGGCAGCATTCCGGAAGCGATTGTAGAATCGGCCAAAATTGACGGCGCAGGCGACTTCAAGATCTATGCTCGTCTAATCCTGCCGCTCTCTAAACCGGCGCTTGCCACAATCGGATTGTTCCTTGCACTTGCCTATTGGAACGACTGGTACAACGCGCTGCTATTTATATCCAATGAAAACCTGATGCCGCTCCAATATTATTTATATAAAATGCTTGGCAATATGGATGGCATGCGAAAAGCTATGATGGGTGCGGGAGCCGTCGTAACTACTTCGATTCCGACCGAAAGCTTGAAGATGGCGATGACGGTTGTAGCAACCGGTCCAATTCTGCTAGCTTATCCATTCGTACAGAAGTACTTCGTCCAAGGCTTGACGATTGGCGCTGTGAAAGGGTGAACCCGGGGAAACCCGGTTAATCAATATATTTAAGGGGGAAGGTTTGAAATGCTGAAGAAAAATAGATTGATCATGTTGGCGCTCGTTTTAACCTTCGTAATGATTTTGAGTGCATGCGGCGGCGGAAAGAACAATGCCAATGCACCTGCTCAGGCTACTAACAATGCATCAGAGTCAGCAGAGCCAGGCAGCGATACGACAGGCGGCTCAGACACCTCAGGCGCCATTGATACCTCCAAAGAAGTGAAGCTGAAAATGATTTTTGTGGGTCCCAAACCTGTAGACTATGATATCGTTTTTGCTGAAATTAATAAAAAGCTGAAAGAAAAAATTAATGCCACGGTCGAAGGTGAATTCCTGGACTGGTCTGACTGGGCGCAAAAGTATCCACTGAAGCTGGCGGCAGATGAAGATTTTGACCTCATCTATTCAGCAAACTGGGCCGGCTACAATGATCAGGCGCTGAAAGGCGGCTTCCTGGAATTGACCGATGAGCTGCTGACCAAATATATGCCGCAAACGATGGCTGCCATGTCTGATGTGAGCTGGGATCAGGCGAAAGTAAACGGAAAACTGTACATGGTTCCGCAAAACAGAGGGGAGTCGGTCGAAAAGCTGATTCTGTATCGTGAAGATTTGCGTAAGAAACACAATCTGCCAGAAATCAACAGCCCGGAAACCTATGCTACTTATTTGAAAGCGATAGCACAAAACGAGAAGGGCGTATCGCCTTTCACTCCGGAAACAGGGGACTGGAAATTTCATAATTTGGACCGCGTCTTGCTGAAGCAGCAAAATGAATGGAATATGTTTGATCTCGACCTTCCGTTTGCCTTTAAATTGACGGATGAAAAAGGGCAAATCTTTAACGTATATGAAACGCAAGAGTTCAAAGATCTGCTCGTGTATTACAAGGACCTTGCCGATAACAATGCATGGTCGAAGAACGTTCTGAACAGCAAAAACGATCATCAGGCGGATTTTAAAGCAGGCAAAACGGCATCGATTACGCACAACAACGGAACGCTTGGAGCCCTCATGGCTTTAATGCGCCAAGAAAATTCTCCTTATGAAGTAGCACTGGCCGACATCAACCAAGGCAAGAAAAAATCGGTAGCTATTTCTACACAAAACGGTACGTCGGTCCATGCAACTTCCGAGAATCCGGAACGTTCCCTGATGTTAATCGATCTGATGCAAAATGATAAAGAACTGCATGATCTGATGATGTACGGCGTAAGCGGTGTACACTATGAAGCGGTGGGCGACGACAAATATAAAGCAACCGCTAAAAATGCCAACTTTACCGGCTTCTCGAACTGGAGCTTCAACTCGCCGCTCAACCGTGACAATGAAGCCTTCCCGCAAGAAATTTCCGATCTGGTGAATGGCTGGGAAGCAAAAGAAGTCTACCATTATCCGCTTGAAACGTTTGTATTCGACAACAGCAAAGTGAAAACGCAAATCGCCAACATAGGCAATGTGATGCTCCGCTATGCGGTTCCGCTTGAGTACGGCGTAATTGATGATATCGACAAAGGCCTTGCAGAGCTGAACAAGCAACTGAAATCGGCTGGCATTGATAAAATCCAAGCTGAACTGCAAGCTCAAATTGATGCTTTCTTGGCAAACAAGTAAACAGCTCTAATGAGCAAAACCTCCGCCCAAAGGGGAGACCACTGAAAAAATCCATTTAGATTTCAAAAAGACATTCTCCTCATTTTTCTGAGGAGAATGTCTTTTTTTTTTCGGTATAATTAAAGTATCAAACCAAAGGCTGGTGGTCTCCATGCTCCCTGAGCAGCCTGATCATTAAAATAGCGATTTCACTTAATCCCTTCATTCGCAGCAGCTTTTTACTAGTATTATATTCCCATAAGGTCATATAAATGGTATGCTATTGTAATGTTGTGCAAACGATTTCCTAAATTGAATAGGAGGAACTGTATGATGAAGATTTAGATATTATAATCTTTGAAACCGTTGAAGATTTGTGTAACTGTGTTTTTAATTAACAGAAGTGGCTCATTATTCTAATCAGATTGGAGATTATGAGTATGACTTTAATTTTACCTTTTATTCGTCCAAACAAAGATAATTATTTACTTGATCAGGTGAATTGTCTAGAAAAAACGTTATTAATTGTTGCAGAGGGGAAAAGGAGTTACTTTTCAAACTATTATCTAATTCTTCAGAAGTGTTTTGAGTTATATCATAGTTCGAATTTAAAAATTGATTTTAACCAGTTTTGTAAGAACACTGAAGAAGTTATGAGTCTTTTAGGTCTAAAGGTACATTATTTCCCCCTGTGCAGAGATATACATACGATTATTAGGGAACAAATAGATCTCCAAAGACCAGTTCTAGTCTTCGGCAACTTGAAAACGCTTTATTACAGTCATCATTATAATGTATCTGATTGGATGCATTTATTTTTAATTAAAGGGTACAATGCCACAACAGGGGTTTATTATATTATGGACAGTGCACAAAAGAAAAATGAAGGTTATAAATATGATGAATTTGTTATCACTACGGAAATGTTAGAAAGTTTGGCGACATCCTCTCATGAAACATATAATACAGAATGCTTTTTTTCAATTGAAAGCTTACATTTAGAACCCCTAGAATCAGAATTACTTATTACCTGTATAAACGAGATCCTAAATGCACCGATAAATAATGAGATTATAGCAATGGAACAGCACCAAGAGAACAACAGTGGAATAACTACTGAATACATTGGCACCAAGTTATTAGGAATGGTTAAATCAAAGGAAGTCCTTAACGCAGAATTAGTGATACAATTTAAGCGTTTTTCAGTAAATAGTACCTTAATAGAAAAAATAGAGGAGACATCTGCGCAACTTATTAAAGAATGGAAAACAGTTATTTCAGTTTATTTAAAAAGCTTAATTACAGAAAACCGATCATTTAGTGTACAAGTGAACTCAGAAAAAGCAATAAAACTAGAGAATTCTTTAAAAACTTATTTAAAAGAAGTTTTAATTATGCTTTATTCATTACGGGAAATACAACAGAAAGAAATGCCTGAAATGAAATGGAACGCAGAAAATAATGAAGAAGGTATTATACAGTCTGACGAAGATATTATTAAGTTTTGCATTCAAACTGATAAAGAATATGATTACAATAATTCTCCTAAATTTATGTATCATATAAAGCCTAATCAAAATTTTATATATAATGTACAGATTTCTATTGCACAAGAACCTAAAGTGTCTGCATATCAAGCGGGTATTATCTTTAGAACAAAACTTGGTGAGACATATATTTGGGGGATCTTTAACAATGAAAAAGTTGTTTTATCCAAATCTATTGATCCGATATTTAGTTATAATGTAGTTCGGAATGTTGAGATATTACAAGTGAGACTTGAGAATAATGGAGATTATGTATTTTCTGTTGCTGATCAAGATACATCTATTGTAGAAGTTTACAGAACAAATATGCTTTCCGATTTAACTGCGATTGGAATTGGATTCAGGAATTGGTATTCTGTAAATTCGTTACAACTAGACTTGAAATCACATATTGAATTAATAGAGTAACTGATTGTCAAATATCGCTAACGGATTTTGAAGCTCATGAGCTTCTAAAGCTCCCCCAGAGCAGTGGAACCTCCTAAAAGACGACATTCATTCGCCAAGCTGCGGATGAATGTCGTCTTTTTCTGCTTTTCTTACTTTCCGCCAATCTGATATAACAACAAGGAGAAGCTACTCAGACCTATTGAACAGGAGCGAGAACTAAAGCCTTCAGGTTTAGTTCCTGGTCTTTATCCATACCCAGGAAGTTGGCAGCATAGTACAGACCGTTCTGCTCCCAGAAGTAATAAGTTTGAGTTTTTATCTTTGTTTTGTCTGAGCCGCTGCCAGCATAGAAAGGTCCAGAGTATACATGAGCGTTATCAGCATAAGCTGAAATTTCGATGCCGTTAATCTCCAGTTTCCGAATGAACGAGAGCTTGGACGCATTGAACAGTGGAGCTTTGCTCTGATAAAGCGAAAGTACATCGTTCATATCATAGATTTTGGAATCGTAAGGTGCCCGATAGTCATTCCACAGGGCATCCGAGGTCTGTCTGAACGAGAACCCTGTGTTCTGGTCTCCGGCTTTCAGCAATACCGAGTCGGCCAGCGTAAGCTGGGTGTCGGGCAAGTCAAACGGGAACTTCACGTTAAAGCCGAGAATATTCTTCGCTTCGAGCAAATCTTTTTCGTCGTATAGAGGAAAAGAATTTCCCTCCCCATCGTAGCGGACATGCTGAACCTGCTGCGGAGAAACAAAGGATTGCGCGACTTTCGATAGCTCCTCTTGTGTGAACAGGCTATCGAAATTGACCGCATATGCTATATCCTTGTCTTGCCAGATGTAGCTTATGCCCGTCCCCGGCTTACGCCCGTTGACTTGTTTTGCCGTGAATAGAGTGCCTTGGATATTGCCCATCGCAACCACCTCCTGCCGGTAAGAAGGAGAGGCTGTGTCCTCTTGGGAATATGGAGCGCCCCACAATAACTTGTGCTCCAGCATATTACCCTTGCCTTTGGAGGCGAGCATCTCGAATCTTTTCTCATCTTCTTGTCCGAAATGGGACACATAAGTAATGGTTACTGTATCAATGAGGTCAACTTGGTTCGCTTTGGAGAATAGCTCACTCAATGTCACATTCTCAAGCTGGTAACCTTCGGGCAGATAGTCAGGTACATTAAAGTCGAATTTGGAAAAAACAATCGCCCGGTCTAGACGGTTAAACCATTTGAACGAGTCAATCGGTCTGACGATCCTGAATGAAGAAACAGTTTGCTTCTGGGAGTCTGTTGCATGGATATTAACATCCGGTTGCGTGCCATTTGCATCTTGTGCTCCATTGGTGAGCAAGACGATGCTCAAGGCAAGCACCAAGAGAATAGCGGCGGCGGATAGCTTGTACGAACCTTTTTTGAACTTGGCGATCATCGTCACTCTCCGTTTCGTTTCATTCTGGTGCTCAAAGAAATGCGAAAGATTGACCCGCGGGGCAGAGGTTCTGGAAAATAAGCGCGACAGCATAAGAAGTGTCATACCGTACGACGCAGCTTCTTTTTCACCCAGCACCTCAAGCACGCCTGCGTCGCAGGCGACCTCCCGATCGGCATTCATTTTTTTCATGGCCAGCCAAACCAGCGGATTGTACCAATGGAGCCAGACCGCTAACGTCCACAGGGAGTTGAACCATAAGTCTTTGCGTTGATAGTGGGTCAGCTCATGCAGCAGAATATGTGTGAGCTGCCTTGTATCGGCAATTGCGACGATATCTTCGGGCAAATAAATTCTCGGCTTCATTAAGCCATAGAGACACGGGCTGCGAAGACTGCTCGTTTCATAGACGGGAATGGTTTGGCGAATGCCTAATTTCTCTAGGCACGCCGCGAGAACGGAGAGCACCTCCGGGTTGTCTGACTTGCGGGAGGTTCCGGCCCTGCTTCTGAATTTGAGCGTGAAGAACAGGGAGTATGAACCGAAAAAAAGGAGTCCTGCAAGCCAAACAAGCGTGCTTACTGCTAACCCGCTCAGCCCATCGCGAACTTTCTCATAGATGTTCTCTTGAGGAGACTGCTGTGCAATAGACGAACCTTGTTCTCCCGAACGGATCGGGACAGTGTCTGGACGCAAGGTTTTTTCTCCACTATCCGTTACTGTCACCTTCGTACTGGAGTCGGATTCGGAAGAAAGCATCGGGAGGGTATTCTTTTGCTCCAGACTCCATTCCACAGGCAACGCTTGCGGTATTAGATTGAATAGGCTGACAGGGCTTTGCGGAGCGAAGGGAACCAGCAGCTTAATCAAAACGATAAACCACAATGCATGCAGGATTCTAGGGCTAAGACGCTTGAGGAACAGCTTCCGGGCCAAGAGCAACAATAGCAGGATGACCGTTGAAGCCAGGGACGCGGCCAGGAAGAGGAGGAAAAAGGTGTCGATAGATTTCATGAGTTCTTCTTTTTCTCCAAAAGTTGTTGAAGCTCCTCAATTTCTTTCTCCGAGAGGTTCTCTTCTTCGAGAAATTTCGCGCACAACATACCGACGGCCCCTTTATAAACCCTGTCCAGGAAAGAACGATTTTCAGTTTTTAAGTATTCATCGTGTGAAACCAGCGGATAGTAGAGATAGTTCCGGCCAGACTTCTCGAATGCAATCGCCTTTTTCTTATGCAGCCGGTTCAGAAAGGTTTTAATCGTCTGATCCGACCACTGCATCTGCTGCGTCAGCTTAGAAATAATCTCATTTGCGGACAAAGGCTCTTTTTGCCAGAGGAGCTTCATCACTTCGCTTTCGGCCTCGGTAATGCGTGGGGACTCCTGCATTGTCTTCACCTTTTTTCAATGATTTTTGTTTACGTCTGTAAACGATAGTTATAGTTTACAAGTGTAAACGTAACGGGTCAAGCCGAAAGCGAATAATCCGGTATTCCCATATCAAACATCTGCATATAAATGTCATACGGATTGTGCAAACTTTTGATTTTTTATTTGCTTCAAATTGTATATAATTATCTGATAACAGCCGATAACGTTTTTAATAGTATTCCTGAGTGGAGCCTTGCCTCTTACAGTCCCTAAGCAGCCGGTCTGGCTCTTTTTTGCAAATATAAAAGAGATAAGGAAGGTTTTTTATGAGCAGCGAACAGAAAAAAACAGACATTATCTTAATTGGTGCCGGAGTCATGAGCGCGACTTTGGGAGCTTTGCTGAAAGAGTTAGCACCGGAATGGGAAATTAAAGTGTTTGAGAAGCTTGCAGGCGCGGGAGAAGAAAGCTCTAACGAATGGAACAATGCAGGTACGGGCCATGCGGCACTGTGTGAGCTCAACTATACTTCCGAAAAGTACGACGGATCCATAGATATCAGCAAAGCTGTAAAAATCAATGAACAGTTCCAGCTTTCCAGACAGTTCTGGTCTTATCTGGTGGAACGCAACTTGATTCGTCATCCGCAGGACTTCATTATGCCGCTTCCGCACATGAGTTGGGTGCAAGGGGAAAAGGACGTCTCTTATTTGAACAGGAGATTTAAAGCGCTATCAAAAAATCCTCTGTTTCAGGGGATGGAGTATTCCGATGACCCTGCGAAGCTGAAGGAATGGATTCCGCTGATGATGGAAGGCCGTACATCGAATGAACCGGTAGCTGCAACCAAGATCGACTCGGGAACAGATGTCAACTTTGGCGCCTTGACGCGCCTGTTGTTTGATCATCTAAAAAGCCAAAACGTCGAAATCAACTATAAGCATGGGATCAAGGATATTAAACGGACCAGCGACGGCATGTGGAAGGTTAAAGTGCATAATCTGGATAACGGTAAAATTGAGTACCATACCGCCAAATTCGTCTTTATCGGGGCTGGAGGCGGCAGCTTATCCTTACTGCAAAAAACCGGCATTCCAGAGTCCAAACATATTGGCGGATTTCCGGTAAGCGGATTATTTATGGTCTGCCACAATCCGGAGGTGGTCGCACAGCATCATGCAAAAGTATACGGTAAAGCCAAGCTTGGGGCTCCGCCAATGTCTGTCCCGCATCTGGATACCCGTTATATCGGCAACAAAAAAGCACTGCTGTTCGGACCGTTTGCCGGCTTCTCGCCAAAGTTCCTGAAAACGGGTTCGAATTTGGATTTGATCGGTTCGGTAAAACCGAATAATCTCCTCACCATGCTGGCGGCAGGTGTAAAAGAAATGTCCTTGACCAAATACCTGATCCAGCAGCTAATGTTATCGAATGAACAACGTATGGATGAAATACGCGAGTTTATTCCGAACGCCAAAAGTGCAGACTGGAGTATGGTGGCAGCAGGCCAACGTGTACAGGTGATCAAAGATACGGAGGGTGGTAAAGGAACGCTCCAATTTGGTACCGAAGTAGTGAGTGCCGCCGATGGGTCGGTAGCTGCGCTGCTGGGCGCTTCTCCAGGTGCTTCTACTGCCGTTCACGTGATGCTGGAAGTACTGGAGAAATGTTTCCCGCAGCATATCAAGCAATGGGAGCCGAAAATAAAAGAAATGATTCCTTCTTACGGCGTTTCACTGGAGGACAACCCGGAATTGCTCCAGGAGATTCTGGCTTCCCTAACGCAGACACTTGGTCTAAGTGAAAAAGAACCGCAAACGACCCCATAAACTATCCTTGAGTTGAACCGTTTCGTACGGTTCAACTTTTTGTATACAGTAGGATAAAGGCTCTATCCCGGATATAAGTCCTTATCCTCGAATGGAAACAATCCGGTTGCGGCCTTGATCTTTAGCTTCGTATAAGGCTTCGTCCACCGATTTGAACAAATCACTTAAGTAGGCAGCCGCGTCCCTTGGCTGCCGGGCTGTGAAATCACTGATACTTAGAAGACCCATACTAATGGTGACCGACACTGGCTGATCCACATTTTCGATACTCATCTTATTGAATTCTATGTTCGCTTTGAGCTGTTCAGCCAGGAGCAGTGCCTGTGACTCATCCGTATCCGGTAAATAAATAATGAATTCCTCTCCGCCATAACGGGCTAAGATGTCATCTTGCCGAAGCGTTTGCTGCAGGATCTCTACCGTACCGCAAATCACCGCATCTCCGGCCAAATGACCGTAACGATCATTGACTGCTTTAAAGAAATCGATATCTATCAGGATAAGTGTCGAAGGGGCTCGGTATTCCTGGTTCTTGGTCACTTCACTCTCCAGCTGTTGGGTCAAATAGTGACGATTATAGCATCCTGTCAAGCTGTCGGTGATCGCCATCTTCGTAAGCTTGCGGTTGGTCTGAAACAACTCCTCCTGGACCTTGATTAAAGATTCGTTTCTTTCCTGCAGAATGCTGTTCTGATGATTAGTCTCCTCAATGAGACGGCGAAGTTCGCTCATATCCTGGAACGTGATGATCCGCCCCACCCTGACAGCATTAACCATAATGGGCGCGGCATGAATGTGGATGTATAGCTGGACCTCAGGCTGCCAGAGCTCAATCTCAGCTACCTCATCGGGACATTCCCGGTAACGAAGCAGGAAGTTTGCATTCTCTACGGTGCTGCCGGGCAAGATGCCGGACATGTCGAACAGGTCACCGGCCTCCATTAGCAGGAGGGGGCGCAGAGCCTGATTGATTTCCACCACCTTTTCATGATCATCAAGCACTAGAATCCCATACTCCAACGTATCTATAATATCCTGGTGGGCGATGGTCACAATATCAAACACTTTATCCTGATGGATTGTAATCACAAAGAAAATAGCTGAGATCACAATACCCAAAGAGGTGAACCCCGGGATGACGGGCAAATAATCATCTAGTACAACATTCAGGAAGATATCGAGCATAAGAAATACGGTCACTGCCAGTATCCCTTTCAGCATGTACATGACCTGGTTTTTAATCCGCGGCGCCTGATCGGAGACCAGGGCTACATAAATGATATATAAGGATACGATGGCATGGATAACGAGGATTGAAATATTGATCCAAAAAATAGGACCATAGATTCTTTCGACATATCCGCCGTTTACCGGGAGAACAAACCAGCCATTGGGATTCAGCACCACACCGAGCGATGAGATAATTGCCGGGATGAACAGGAGCATTAATATTTTCCGCTTGAGAAATTGCGATTGGCCCGAGATAAGAATGGTGAAGAAGATCCAGCCGGCAGTCAGCAGAGAAGCATCCACAAAGGCAAGCTTCACATAAAACAATTGGTAAATGGGGTCCTGGGCGGATCTGATGGCGAACTGGCAGTAAGGCCATATCATCATGAAAAAATGAAATGCCAAATATACTTTATGCAGATTTGTAATCGTGACCGAAGCAAATATGTATACGAACAAAAGAAATAAAATGAAGCAAAGTATCAAATCAATCCACGACTCCAAAGCCAATAGGTGCACCCTCTTGCTATTATTAGTAATTTGAATCTATGTGGGTCTAGAGTCTTATATATTGATTTTAATATATAATCAGCATGGAAAGATTACAAGATATTAAGGGGATTAATACAGGAAAGTACCATTCGGCTGTTGAATATATCCGAAACCGTACTATTGAATAGTAGGCGTATCCAGATACGCCCTAGCCGCAGGAGGAGAACAATATGAAGTCGATCACCGTTCAAAGCCTTACGGAAAAGTTTCATTTGGAGGTGCTTGCGGGTTCCAGCCGTATGGACCGTTTAATTACCCGTCCGCGGACGCATAGACCGGGGCTTGAGTTTGTGGGATATTTTGATTTCTTTCCCATGGAGCGGGTGCAAGTGCTCGGGCGCAAGGAAATTAATTATTTATTGACGCTAAGCGTAGAAGAACGCAGGCTGCATATCGGGAATATCGTCAAATATCATCCGCCGTGTTTCATTGTGACGACAGGCCAGCAGGAGATCCCTTATCTGACCCTGTTCTGCGATCAGGAGGGCATTCCCCTGCTACGGACAGCAGATACGACAACCGAGTTCATAGCCAAGCTGGACAGCTATCTGGTGAAGACACTGGCGCCCGAGCTGTCGATCCATGGCGTATGCGTCAACGTATCGGGCATAGGCATTCTGCTCAGGGGCAAGTCCGGGATCGGCAAAAGCGAAACCGCACACACGCTTATTAGAAGAGGCCACCGGTTCGTGGCGGACGATATAGTGGTGCTTAAGAAGCTGGGGCCGGCTACGCTGCTCGGGACGCATAATGAGACAACACGCGAGTTCCTGGCGCTGCGGAGCATCGGGCTGATTAATGTCGTACGCCAATACGGGCGCAGGGCTTTTCAGGACGAGACACGAATCGTACTCGACATTGAGCTGTCCCCATGGCGGGAAAATTCTCTGAATAATGAGCTGGAGCTGGTTCCTCAGTTCACCGAATATCTTGGTGTCCAAATTCCGCATATCGAGGTCCAGCTTCAGCCGGGTCGTGATGTCGCCGGTCTGATCGAGGCAGCCGCTAACAATTGGTACCTGAAGCAGCTCGGCTACAGCGCCGTTGAAGATTTCATGAAGCGGATCGAAGACGGGATGCAGCCGTGAGCATAGGAGATAAGGTAGAAAGACAGACTGCGAAGGATACCCTTGGCAGTCTGTCTTCTTGTTACGGAATGTCTTGGATTTATGTTTCTGACCGGAAGGTTTTACCGAGCTGATGACCTAGCCCGAAATAATGACGGAAGTTATAGATTAACGGACTCCATTTTTGCGGATCGATATGATCTCCTTCAAGGATAATTTCTTTATGCGCATGTACATGCACAGCTTGGGTCTCAATAATAGCAAAGTCCGGAGAATGCTCAGGAATTCGAATGTTTTTTACGCGAGCTTCAATTTGTAGCGGGCATTCCATAATTCGTGCAGGTTGTACCGCTATAGACTGGGCAGGAGTCAATCCACTTATAGCATATTTATCTTTTTGATAGGAAAATCCATATTTCTGTTTATGTTCTGGAACGGGATTTTTGCCGGTATAAGGCGCTAATTGTTCTACATTCTCCCAAAGGGAAGGGCTCGGAATATTAATTACACACTCAGGAAGCCGCTCTAAATTTTCAAGCGCTTTCCCCTCCAGTCCAATCCCTAGTACAATACAATCTCCCAATGCCCATGATGAAGAAATAGGACTAATATTTACTGTTCCATCTTCATTTAATGTATTTAGCAAAATGACCGGAGTTCCATAATAGAGAATTTTAGGTGTAATCACTTCTGTCTGTGGCAGCTGGTTCGTATTGTTCATTAGTTGTTCTCCTCCTATTTGTATACATCCTCCCTAATTGTATAATATAAATAGTTCAATCATCATCGAAGTGTGGAATGCAAAAATGGAGGGCGAAAATGAAAGCAAATTCGAATGTAGCTGTGATTGCTTCTCTGGTGAGCGAAACTTCCCGTGCAGCAATATTAACTGTTTTACTGGATGGAAGGTTTCATGCAGCAAGTGAGTTAGCCTATATGGCAGGCATCCAGCCTCAAACAGCAAGTTTCCATTTAGCAAAAATGGTCAATGCTAACGTAGTTGCCGTTGAGAAACAAGGGAGACACCGGTACTATGGGATTCGTAATCAAGAAGTAGCCCAGGTGATGGAATCCTTGTTATCACTCGCTTCACCCGTCCAAATTAAGTCTTTAAAACAAGCTTCAGAGGATAAAGCATTGCGTTACGCAAGAACTTGTTATGATCATCTCGCCGGGAGTATAGGGGTTCAATTAACCAATGCCCTCCTTAGGGCAGGTATTCTGCGTGAAGATAAGGAAGGGTTTGCTGTAACTGAAGACGGGGAGGATTTTTTTGTAAGCTTTCAAATTAACCTTGAACAGGTTAAGAAAAAACGCCGCTCATTTTCACACAAATGTCTGGATTGGAGTGAAAGACGGCACCACCTTGCCGGAGCATTAGGGAATGCTCTTCTGGAGAAGCTGTTAGAGGTGAATTGGGTGCAGCGTCTGCCTAACACACGAGCCATAAAGATTACTTCTGAGGGCAAAATGGGCTTCAAGGAAGTCTTTTCATTGGATGTTGAGGATGAACAGGGATAACTCTCAAGCCTTCAGGGTATGTTAGGGTAAAGACATCAAGGGAGTGCATGAGGATGGCCAGAAGAAATAGAAGATATGCCGTGCCAGGGGCTGCACAGGGGATGCAGACGTTCAAAGCAGATGTGATGAAGAGTGAAGGTTATGCCGTTGATCCCAACCACCCGGACGATGTAAAATACGAAGTGGCCAAGGAGCTGGGTATCCCTCTGCAGCCAGGCAACAATGGCGGTCTGACTACGGAATCAGCCGGGCATATTGGCGGAAAAATCGGCGGCGCGATGGTCCGGGAAATGGTCCGTCTTGCCCAGGAGCAGCTTGCGAACAAAGACCAACCCTAAGCCATGAAGCTGCGGCAGCAGCTATACAGGCTTGCGGGTTTGCCGTGAATAGCAGTGAAATCAAGACATCATTCTTAATATAGCTAACTCCGTCCCTGAGGGGACGGTTTTTTTGCGTTCACAAGCAGCAGCCCGAGTGCTGATTCATCAGGACTCAGGCTGCATGTACCTTACAGTGAGAATAAAGTGCGCAAAAGGCCGCGCTTTCTGGGTGGGGCCTGAAGCTTGGCAATAGGGCGCATTTCTTCAGAGGACGATGCCTTGCTGTTTGGTTTCTGGATCGTTTCTATGGATACAGCCAATTGCTGGATCATCTGGCGCAGGTCCTCGAGTTCTTCACGCTGCCGGAGCAGTTGAACCGAGACCACTTCGTCGGCTTTCTGGTCAAGGGAGTGTTCAATATGAACGATGCGGGATAACAGCTCTTCCATAGGCTTATCCGGTGTGTGCAGTGGGCGCATATCTTGCAGCGGCTCTGCCGGCGCAGGTTGTTTGTTACCCCCCAGATCAATACTATCCAAGGTCTCCCCATGCTCGATTCGCTCTTTAATAGATTTTAGCAGGCCGATTTCCTGCCCGGTGAAGATGTAGTGCCCAAATCGGTCCTTTGGAAAGAAATTAGGGAACATGGCGGCCCAACGTTTGATTGTCGTCTGGCTAACGGACAGCAGTTCTGCGGCTTCCTTTGTTTTTAACATTTCCATTTCGATTCCTCCGCTTCGGGGTGTTTGCTATAACCAATTCGTTGTCCTTAAGCGACTCCCTGCAAGGGTGACAAAGGAGGTGTCTATTCGCTAAACAAAGTGCTATTACGAGCAAACCTACGGTTAGATGAAGGATACTGTTCTACAAAAAAGGCCATTTCGTGCAGTCAAAGTCGATGATAGATTAATAGGTTATTGCTGCTTATTATATACCCAAGCCCCTTCACAGCTTGTGCATAAAATATAAAGAGACTCCATTCACCGAGTTTCAAAGATTGCAGATTTTAAGAGTGAGGAGGATGGTTATGAAAGGATTAATCTTATGTGCCGGCAAGGGAACGAGACTTCGGCCTTCGACTTATACCAAACCCAAATGCTTGTTGCCTGTTAATGGGGAGTATATTCTTATCTCCATCATTAAGAAGCTTGTTGCGGCCGGTATTACCGATATTGGAATCGTAGTGAACGCTACACAAGGGGAGATCCGGGAAACGATCGGGGATGGGGAGCGGTGGAACGCCTCTTTAACCTTTCTGCTGCAAGATGAAGCTAAGGGTCTGGCGGATGCGGTCAAAAGTGCAAAGTCTTTTATGGCGGATTCTCCTTTTGTATTGATGCTTGGCGATAATTTATATGAGGGGGATATAGAGCCCTTGATCCGATCACTGGACGCGGATCATTCTGAGGCTTCGATATTGCTTCAGCGGGTCGAGGACCCCAGTCAATTTGGTGTTGCTGTGATTGAGGATCAGCAAATTGTCAGTCTGGAAGAGAAGCCGAAATCTCCGAAATCAAACTTGGCTATTGTCGGCGTCTATGCTTTAACTGCGGCAATCTGGCCGGTCATTGAGAGACTTACACCTTCTCCCCGCGGAGAATATGAGTTGACCGATGCCATTCAAATGATCATCTCACAAGGCGGGCATGTGGCGTACAGTGTGACGGAAGCACCATTTTTTGATATCGGTACCCATGAACGCTGGCTTGAGGCGAATCGCTACAAGATGGATCATGATCCAAAGAACTTTGCAGACCGCTCTGATCCGGACAGTAAGGTTCAGTGGATTCCTCCCGTCATTGTTGATCCAACCGCCCTCGTAATGAACAGTGTGATTGGACCCCATGTGTATATTGGGCCGAATTGTGTCGTCGAAGATTGCATTCTGACCAATAGTATTTTGACGGATGAGGTGCGGTTGTCCCATGTCCATGCGGCGGGAAGTGTGTTTGGATCACATGTTCATCTGGCCGAACAGGAAATTCAGGAGCAGCCGGCGCGTCATATTCTGGGTGATCGTTCAACGGTCACAAGACTCCATTCTGACCCGCAGAACGACGATTCAAAATAAATTAGATACGTACTGGGGAATAGTCCAATCCAGACACAGGGATAAACATACACTTAAAGTAGTCTAATGCATCAGACAAATGTGCAGAAGTATACTTTTAAGGGCAGGTGATCCTTGAGAATGATTGAGCTGGTTTTGACAATCAATGACAAAGATGGGAGCTATACCGAACATGCGGGTGTTGTACTTGCATCAATCTTTTCCAATACCCAGCAACCGATCAATGTGCACATTGTGCACGATGATACCTTAAGCGAAGAAAACAAGTGGAAGCTTACCCAGCTGGTGGAAACATTCTATCACAACATTTATTTTTATCATGTTACTGTTCCTGAGGACTTGAAAGAGGTTGCGTCCGGTGTGCAAAAAATCGACTATTGGACGATAGCCAGTATGTACCGTTTGTTGTTTCCGCTAATTCTTCAGGTTGACAGGGTTATTTATCTGGACTGCGACATTTTGGTCAATATGGATATTAACGAATTGTGGAGCGTCGATCTGGGAGAACGCTATTTGGGCGCAGTACTGGATCAGGGCCAAAATATGCTGGAGTACTTTATTTCACTTGGATTAAATGCGGAGGTGTATTTCAACTCGGGAGTCATTCTGTTCCAACTGGACAATATCCGCAAGCATCCGAACTGGTATGGAGAAATGGTTCATTTCTTGCGCTATTATCCAACGATGACCATGCCTGATCAGGATGTTCTGAATGCCGTGTACAGCTCCAACTTTTTGCAAATGGATCTGCGGTTTAATACGTTCGCCAATGATGAGCTGGATTTAGATAATAAAATTGTTCATTTCGCCGGAGACACCAAATGGTGGGAGCCGGAGTCTCCCGCATCACCGCTGTACAATAGGTTCCTTTCCATGACTCCATGGTCTAAAGAATTCACACCAGAGCCAGTTTATGAACCGGAGCCAGTCTACATCGCCCCTGAGCCACCCGCTCAGGAAATCCATCATGTAGAAGAAATCCATCATGTAGAAGAGGTACAGCATGTGGAAGAGGTGCATCAGCCTGCAGAAATACTGCTTCCGCCACCACCACCGCCGCCGCCACCACCGCCGCCACCACCACCACCACCACCACCCCTAGTCCCTGAGGTGGCCCCACCGGCTCCCGTAAAGCGGCACAGACTGAAACGCCGTAGAGTGTTACGGTTAAAGTTAAGACTGAGAAGAAAAAGATTGATCCGTCTCAAATTCCGCTCTCTCAAGCGGGTAAGGCTGATTAAAGGGCATCGTGCAAAGAAGAGAAAGGCACGCAAATTGGCAATGAGAAGACAACGTTTGGCCAGAAAAAAGAGAATTCATGTGTTAAGAAGAAAACGTGCGTTAAAGCGTACCTCATAAGGACCTGTGCCAAGGATCTGTCCAGTGATCCGGTATCTAAAGAAACCACTCCGCTCAGGAGTGGTTTCTTTAAGGATTGCCAACAGGGAAGGATTATGGGACTATATAGAAAAACAGCAAATGGGGAACAATAATACTATGTCGTATTTACCAAAATGTCCAAAATGTAATTCGGAATACACTTACGAGGATGGCAGCTTGCTCGTATGCCCGGAATGTGCCCATGAATGGAGTCTGGAAGCAGAGACCGGGGACAGCGAAGATCAAAAGATTGTTAAAGACTCCAATGGAAATGTCCTGAACGATGGCGACACGATAACAGTGATTAAAGACCTGAAAGTTAAAGGGACGTCTTTGGTCGTGAAAATAGGCACAAAAGTAAAAAATATTCGTCTGATTGACGGAGATCATGATATTGACTGCAAAATTGACGGGTTCGGGGCCATGAAATTAAAATCGGAGTTTGTGAAAAAGGTATAAAAGACAAAAGCGGCTTCAGCGATAACATTCGCTGGCCGCTTTTGTGCATCTTCCAACCCTTAATTATCTTGAATGCGGATCTCTTTAGCAAGAAGTTCACGGAATTCGTCCACATTGCTGAAAATGCCATCCGGCGAAACATCGTAGACCAGGCTCTGGAAAGTGGATAACCAGCGGACGCCGTAAGTGCGCAGTCCGGCAGCCTTGCCTGCGAGGATGTCTGCATTGCTGTCACCTACGAATACAGCATCTGCCGGATCAAGGCCCAGTATGTTCAAAGCTTTATGTATACCTTCGGGGTCTGGCTTGGGTCTATCCACGTCATCCCCTGTAATCGTGATATCAAAAAAGTCCGTCATGTTCAAAGCCCCGGTTGATATCTCAAACGCGCGTCTGCTTTTCCCCGTGATTACAGCAAGCTTCACACCTTGTCCCTTCAATAAATGAAGCAGATCCATAATTCCCTGATCGTGTTGGAAATCTTCTTCAAAATGCCCCTTCTCATATAACGAGTAATAATCGTGAATACCTTGCAGAACGGATGCTTTATCTTTGAAGTTGCCGCCAATGATGTCTTCCTCTGTCGGGCCAAACATGGCAACCAGTTCGTCGTTCGTGACCTCTCGATTGTCGTATTGCTTAAACACGGCTTTAAAGGCACTGAAGGATACCGGCAAAGTATCGGCAAGCGTCCCGTCAAAATCAAATAACACGGCTTGAATTGACATATGAAGAGCACCCCATAAATTAGTATAGGAAATAAAATACATTATATCAGAATCAATCGCTCCGTTGGATATACTCCAGAAATTCAAGGATGATTTCAGAAACAGCATCTTCTTTGGGCATGTGAATGAATTTGCTTATGTTTACAATATCTTCTTTATAGAGCTGAATAAGCTGCAGCATCGCCTCCGGGTCCTTTTGCCTGACAGCCTGCATCAATTCCAGGATCTGGCGGTCCGTGATCATTTCTGCATCATCTTTGTTTTCCATAGTGAATTTCCCCTCTAGTTGAGCTATTGAATAGGAACTTGTGTTCGCATATTAACATAATTTAAATCATTATTCAATATTTTGGGTGGGCGCGAACCGCTTTACCCTATTCCTCAACCCATGTGATTTAGGGTGATTTAAAGTGATATAATAGTGCCAGCTTCTAGCCGAATGACATGAAAGGAGATTTCTTGTGCACCTATCTGTGTTTTACAATCATATTGTGAGGGCAAGCGAGCAAACCGGGCTGACATTGGAGGAAGTACTGAATAGAGTATATGAGTTTGGCATCAGTGCGGTAGAGCTGGATCTTGAAGAGGCCTTAGGCTGCGGCAAGGAGGTCATGAAGAAACGGCTGGAAAAAGCGGGTATTTCGGTCGCGTCGATGTATGGCTTTTTTGATTTTGGAAATGACCCCGATACCAAGCCAGGGTTTGAATTTATCGATACGGCGGAATATTTGGGAGCGGGGAAAGTGCTCATTATCCCCGGATTCGTGGATGAAACAGCAAGTGCCGAGGAGCGCAATGCGGCGCTGCAGAAGATGGCCGGGACCTTGAACAGTATTTGCGGTTATGCTGAACGTAAGCGCATTCTTGTGACGATGGAGGACTTCGATGACATTCGCGCGCCGTTCTCCGGCTCGGATGAACTGCTCTGGTTCCTGGAGCAGGTGCCCAAGCTGCACATCACTTTTGATACAGGGAATTTCATTTACCGTGGCGAGGATGAACTGGAAGCCTATGAGAAGCTTAAGCACAGAATCGTCCATGTCCACTGCAAAGACCGCTCACTGGATGAACAGAATGGGGGCATGCCGAAGCTGGCCATGAGTGGAGCCCGGCTGTTCCCATCGCCCGCCGGGTCCGGCTTCATCCCGATTGAAGCGATTCTGACCCGGCTGAAGGCAGGCGGTTACGATGATACGCTGGCTATTGAGCATTTTGATGCAGTGGACCATTTGGGCTACATGGAACAATCGGCGGAGTGGCTTCGTTCCAGCTGGGTTAAGAAGCCGGTCTAAAAACTCAAACACAACATAAGAATGGCCATTTTACTTTGTAATCTTTTCATCTTCTCACTCCTTCAATCAAAGTTGAGCCGCTTATCAAAAGCGGTTATACTCAGTGAAACGCAGGATATGAGAGTTGGATCACAGGGTGAGAAAACTTTTTGCGAAAAATTGAATGAATGAGTGTAGAGGAACGCTGGGAAAAAGGAGGACTGGAATTGTTTGATACAGCTGACGATGGGCAATTGATTGAGCGCATAATGCAAAAAGACCCGGATGCCCTCGAAAGGCTTTACGACCGATATGAACAGGTGATCTATAGCTTTGCCTACCGGATAGTAAAGGACTCGATGGCGGCCGAGGAAGTGATGCAGGAGCTGTTCCTGCGTATTTGGAAGAATGCGGAGCACTTTGATGCGGCCAAGGGGAAGCTCACCACCTGGATGTTCACGGTGACCCGCAATATTGCCATAGACCATCTTCGCAAGCGGAGCACAAGGGTTCCGCAGCAATCCGGATCAGAGAGTCTGGAGCTGATCCTGGATCAGGCGACGATGACCGAGGAAACAGTCGAGCTGCTGATGGCCGGGGAGCAGGTAAGGGCAGCACTGAGAGAGCTGAGCAGGGATCAGCAGCAGGTTCTGGATATGATCTATTATCAGGGCTTAACCCAGCAGGAGGCAGCAGACCTTGCATCCATTCCGCTGGGCACGGTCAAGAGCAGGGTAAGATTGGCAATGAAACAGCTCCAGAAGCGATTGAGTCATTGGGGAAGGAGGGAGCATGTTCATGACTGAAGAGACGAACGATAGATGTGAACTGGTTGAATTGTATGTTCTGGAAGCCTTGCCTGAAGATGAAATGCAGAAATTTGAAGCTCATTTAATGGAGTGCGCAGATTGTAGCAAGCGGGTGAAGGAATATCGCAGCGTGATGGACCTGCTTCCTCTTGCCTCCGAGCCTGTTCAGCCGCCCTCGGGAATGAAGTCACGGATAATGTCCCGGGTACTGGTAGCGGATGCTCCGGCACAGGTTAAACGTTCAATTGAAGAGGAGCCGGTCCAGGCACTTCCTGTAGAACGGGAAGTGAAGATAGTGCCCCCGGCAGCGCCCGCCAAAAAAATCCCGTTCTGGCGGTACGTAAGCCTGGGTCTTGCCGTAGCGGTGCTGATTATGATGATCTATGCGGGACAGCTGCGTCAGGATGTGGACCAGCTCCAGCAGCAGCTTGCCGGCGGCACAAAGCCGGCACAGGAGCTTAAGGTTGATGAGTCGGTCACGCTGAGTCCGGCGGCCAAGGATATTGTGGCCAGCGGTTTGGCGACGATCGCCGTTGACAGCAGCGGCACCCATCTTGTCGTTCAAGCGGAGAATCTGCCGGAGCTGACAGGAACGGAAGTGTATCAGGTATGGCTGATCAAGGGAGATGCCCCGCAGAATGCGGGAACCTTTGTATCCAGTGAGGGGAATGGCGCGCTCTATTATTCATTCAAACCGCAGGAATACGATACAGTGGCGATCACCCTTGAGCCAGATGCCGGTGGAGAAACACCACGGGGGCAGATGGTCCTTACCGCACCGATAAAAAAAGGGTAACAGGGCAGGGAATTAAATCCCCCGATACCGAAGAAGACAAAGGGCCATCCAAGCGGATGGCCCTTGTTCAAAATATAAGTTAGTTTACGGATCAAGACGTGGGATTCGCTTGGAACAGACTGTTTTTGTACTGAATCAGCGGTGCCAGCCACACCATACCCGTGCCCCGGTATACATTGACCAGTCCCTCGCCGGAGGCCGCAGAGCCCATCCGGGTTTTGCCGGATTTCTCAACGGTGAAGTCCAGGGAATTGGACCACATTAACGCAAAGTTCCCATCCACCTTCAGTACATCATTCTGCAATTCGATGACGACGGCTTCTTCGGAAGGAATCGGTGCTTCCAGTGCCAGGATGCCTTTTCCTTTGGCGCTTAGATTAAACAGTCCTTCTCCTCCGAGTACGGCAGAGGATGCGTTCTTACGCGCAGTGACAGCAACGTCCAGTGTCGACTCGCAAGCCAGGAACATGCCATCATCAATGACGATATGGTCGTTGTCGACATCAATCAGCCACAAATATTTATAGGTGGTCTCCAGCAGAATCGTTCCCGTACCTTTGTAAAGCGGTTTGATTGCCGTGGTGCCGGTCACCGCACTGGAGACGATGTTTCTCATGAGCCCTCCAACACCCTTAACCCCGGAGGTCATTTCAATATTGCCAATCATATATTGCATCGCCCCTGCGCTCAGCATAACCTCACTGTTGCTCAGTTCAATCATAAGCTGCTTGTTGCGCATATTGCTTTTGCTCATGAAGAAGTTGTTTTGGGCTTCCAGCAGTGTGGTGCTGCTCAGATCCTCTTTATATTCGATGACCGTAAATCCGCCAAGCTGCTCCTTAATCACCACATTGCTGTTATCTTTCAGATTATTAATCGTGTAAGCCATAATATACACTCCTTCACCCTCGCAGATATTGTGACAATACGCAGTTGCCTTCAAGGCATAGGTATTCGACAAGAAAGGGCAGTATCCTTGCTTTTCACTCTTGAATAATAACAATATGAAATATATAATATGGAGAATCTGACAAATGAGGTGAATGGATGTCTTTCCGTATCGTTCCGAGGAACTAGTAATCGGGCTGGGTAACACGCGTACCAGCTATCAAGGGGGCAGTCTGTCTCTTTGATCGACTATTACTAGCATTCGGAATGGTGTCGGGCAGTCATTTTACGGAGCCGGGACACTAAGCGGTTTAACTTTGGGCCACACATTTTTGAATTGTGGGGGTTCTCTGGAGTTGAACGGCGAAGGAAGTCCCGGCTTTTTTATATACTTCATTTGAAAGATTGGGGATATCTGTGATGTTGAGAAAATGTCTTGTCCATCTGAAAGGGTGGATTGTGCTGTATATCAGTTTAGGTTTTGCCATCCAATTCTTAAGCAGTCTGGGGATTGTGGTCTTTCAGAAGATCCTGGATAGGGCTGTGGAAGGAACATCTTTAGGAGAAATTTCGGGCTTTATTGTGAGCTATGGGGTACTGCTGGGCCTGGTGGTCGTCCTTAACTATGTGGATGAATATCCAAGCGCCCATCTGTCGAACAGCATCACGGAGCGATTGAAGATCCTGGCGCTGTCCAAAATATCCAAAATCGATTATCTGGCCTATCAGGAGATGGGTACAGGTCAAATGATCAAAGTGATTGAGAACGGTGCAGCGGCCGGCAACAGCATTATATACTCCTTTTTCCTCAAAACCCTGCATGAGCTGCTGCCCACGATAATCTTCAGCCTGATCTTCATCAGCTTCTACGATATGCGGATCATGCTGGTGATTGCTGCCGGCTATGTTGTGATCTTCCTGATCACAAACATATTGCTCAAAGGTTTGTACCGGATCAAGTCGACCATACTTCAAGAGCAAGAAGCGATGTCCAGATATTCCATTCGTGGATTTATGGAGCTGGTCGTCTTCCGGACGAACAGAAAGTATGAGCAGGAGATCCGCAAAATAAGTGATACCGCAAGAAATATCATTCATAAAAGCGCTCAGCTGCAAATGATTCATGAGTCCTTTTTTGCAATCTTCGAACTGTTTATTACCGTCATCAAAGTGATTGTGCTGATCTACGGGGTGAGAAACGTGGTATCAGGTCAGGCCTCCCTTGGGGTGATGGTCGCATTGTTTATGTTTATTGATAAAATTTATACGCCGATTGCCATTTTCAATGTGCTGTTCGTGAATTATCGGCTGAATAAGGTAACCTACCAGCGGTTTGAGCAGTTCATCAACGCGCCGGAGGACCGGAATCTGGAGGCCGGAACAGCAGTTACGGAGCTGCGGGGTGCTTTTGATTTCAGAGCTGTGTCTTTTGGATATGGAGAGGTTCCGGTTCTGCGGCAATTATCCTTTTCGATTGCGCCCGGAACATCGGTTGCTCTGGTGGGACTGAGCGGAAGCGGAAAATCGACGATCATCAAATTAATGGCCGGACTGTTAAAAAAGAGCGGAGGCCAGCTGCTGCTCGACGGCATGGAGTTGGATCAGATTTGCCTGAACAGCTATTACGAACATATCTCCTATCTCTCCCAGGACAGTCCGATTTTTGACGATTCGATCCGGGGGAATATGGTGTTCGAGCAGAGCCTTCCGGATGAAGAGCTGTATGCTGTGCTGGACAAGGTTCATTTGAAGGAGAAGGTGCTGCAGCTGCCGGAGCAGCTGGATACCCTGGTAGGGGAGAAAGGCCTCAAATTATCGGGAGGCGAAAGACAGCGTTTGGCCTTTGCCCGGGCTATTTTGCAGAAGAGAAATGTTGTCATTCTGGATGAACCGGTATCAGCCCTCGATAATATTACGGAGAAAAGCATCATGGAAACGGTCTTCCGCGAATTTCAGCACAAAACGGTGATCATTATAGCCCATAGGCTGAATTTTATTAAAGAGGTCGACAAGATTCTTGTGATGGAGAACGGCTGTCTTGCGGGCGAAGGAGATTTCGGGTCCTTAATGGAACAGTGCGCTCCCTTCAGGGCCTTGTGGAATAATGGCAGGGGAATTGTGGAGTAAAAGGATCGAAGAAACGGCTACCGTTCTTATTAGAACAGTAGCCGTTTCTCTCTAATAACACTGGATTCTTCCGCCAGCATGATGCTGCCGGGTATCTAACCAAACTCTTCCCTTTGCGAGATTTTGAACAGTGCAGCAAAAATGGCGGTGACAATGGATAAGGTGATCAGATAGGGCTGCGACATCGTCAACTCCGCAAACCAATACTCCCTTTTTATGTTCAATTTCTGGGTAATCAGTGACAAAACTACGGACAGATCATACGTGATCACCATAAGCATGCCGGCAGTATAGTAGGTGCGGTCCTCCATCGGAGCAACCCCTTGGTCGATAATACCTGCAAAAAACTTTGCGATAAGCATGGCCACGATCCAGGCGATCAGATGGGAAGCTGTCTCTATAAGAACATTTTTTGAATAACTTCCTGCAGTGACTAAAAAACTATTGGTCAAATTTCAGATTTTGCGGTTCCGGCGGAAAGACTTCTGCATCCACCAGACCATCCGTTACCGGGATATCCTTGCCTACTTCTTCAAATTCACAATCTCCCAGCCATACCTTCCCGGGGCCTGTCAACAGGATTCCGATATTGATACATACGGCTTCGGGAGGTACATCCAGCACACAAGCGTAATGGTTCCATTCCGTGGTCCCCCGAATGCTTCTGTGCTGCATGTTGTCGAAGGCTAACAGGTTCTGCAGCTTATCATCAATCCGCATCCATAAACCGCACCAGTCGGTGACATTCTCCGTACTGACAAAGCCGGAAAACCGCATCCGCTTTCCCGCATACGGCTGGGCTTGGAATTGCTGCATCACCGTACCGAAATCATTGAACTCAAATGTTTCTCCGGCCGTAGACTGCAGACAGACAGAGGGGGTGGTCTTATAGCGGATTCGGGTATCCAGCGTCACCTTATACTTCTCCGGAGTCGTTCCGGTAACTTTCCAGCCTTTAATTTCTGACATTGTGTAGACCTCTCTTTCCTGAATCAGCAGTTTCATCTGCGCTCTGTATTGGGCAGGCGGTAAAGCATAGATTTCCTTAAAAGCTCTGGTAAAGGCTTCCTGGCTCTCAAAGCCATATTGCAGTGCGATGTCAAGAATACGTTCCTCCGAATAAAGCAGGAGATTTGCCGCACAGCTTAGCCTGCGGGTGCGGATATGCTCATACACACTTTTGCCGACATATTTACGAAAAATCCGGTGGAAGTGATACTTGGAGAACCCCGCTTCTTGTGCAATCCGTTCCAGACTGAGCTCCTCTTCGAGATGCTGTTCAATATACTCAATGCTCGTATGGATCAAATGGTAGTACAGTGTGTTCACCCCTTCCGGCAAGTAATACTATATAACATACATCTGAACCGATTTTGATAAATCTTGCTATGATTTAAACATCATCTAGTGTGTCTTCCGGTGCAGCATAAAGTTCCACTTCGTCCTTGGTTGGCTGGAATCAGGCTGGAAATGGTATAATTCCTATAGGTAGTAGTTATCGAACTGGGAGGCATAAATAATGAGTGAAAATCTGTTGGAACAACTGGAATTATGGCATGAAGAAGATGAGATTCAGGAGATCGTCGATGCGATTGAGGAGATTGATCCAGAGGAACGGGATTATGTGCTGAATAGCCACTTGGGCAGAGCGTTGAATAATCTTGGACGTTATGAAGAGGCACTGGAGCTTTTTGAGGAAATCGCCGAAGAGGGCGAAGAGGATCCGCTGTGGCATTTCCGCGTAGGCTTCTGCCATTACTATCTGAAGCAATATGATGAAGCCATCAGAGAGTTTGAAATCGCTGACAAGCTGGACCCTGAAGATGAAGATACCCTGGAGTTTCTGGCACTCAGCCGCCGTAAAGCCGCTAAGAAGAAGTCCACTGTCAAGAAGCCTGTACAAAAATTCGACTTCTCGAACTTTTGGGATGACAGCGAGTATGCACTCGATACCTACGTATCAGAGCCGCCTTCGGATGAGCTGATTGCTTCCGTAGAGGAAGAATTGGTCTTCAAACTGCCGGCGTTCTATACTTCCATGATGAAATTACATAACGGGGGGATTCCGCACAACACGCGTATTCCTTTAGAACAAGAGGATCTCGAAATTTCCGGGTTTCTGGGCATTGGACGGGATAAGAGTCAATCGCTGTGCGGAGCTGCGGGCAGCCGGGTTAGGATTGAAGAGGGCGGATACCCTGAGATTGGCGTAGTCATTTGCGACACCCCTGCCGCAGAGCATGAAGTAGTAATGCTGGATTACCGCTCATCCGGCAATGACGGCGAACCGGAGGTTGTTCATGTGGACAAGGACAATAACTACAAGATCACGAAGCTGGCCAATAACTTTGAGGCCTTTATTCGCGGACTGGTGAGTGCGGAGAACTGAGTTGCCGCGGATAGAATCGTGCAGTTCAGTGTAATGACGTCATGCTGAATAGTTTCAATGCAAAGGCTCTCTATAAGGAGGGCCTTTTTGCAACTGATAAGAAGGGACATATATAGATTGAACTTGGAAAATAAAAAAAGGTGGAAGTGACGGAGGGGAAGTTTGGAACTGTAGGAGCGATAGCGTCCGCCTGAAAGCTTTCCGTAGGAAAGCTCTCTTCGAAAGCATAGGCAGTCTGTGGATTTCAACCGCTTAGAGCGGAATAAAACCAAGAAATCTGCAGACAACAGCGGCCGGAAGTCCAAACATTCACCGCAGTTACGATAATAACCCAAAATAAAAGATCTAAAGTTCAAACTATATAGCCGGTTCTTCTGGACAGTAGACAAAAATTATAGCCGAACTCTGCCTAAACGGGTGGATTAAACTTTGATATGATGACGGGGCAAGGCTTACACAACGGGAGGAAATAAAATGTTGAATGTGTTTGATGTTGCCAAGACGCTTGTACATCAAATTGAAAAAGTTTATTCCGAAGATATCGCGCTGGTTGCTTATTACGGGTCATATGCTCAAGGGACGGCTACTAAACGCTCGGACCTGGACTTCTTTTTCATTCCGGCTACGCCTGAAGGTTACGGGGCAAGCATTCAGTTTATTATTGATGACATCAGTTTCGACTTTTGGCCAATCAGTTGGGAACGTGCGGCAAGCATGGCCTCATTTGAGGAATTCAAAACTTCGATTATCGCTGACTGCAAGCTGCTGTATGTGCGCTCAGAGGAAGACCGGGAAAGATTCATGAAGCTGCGTGAACCTATTTCCAGCATGCAATCCCCGGAAAATAGACGCAACAGGGTCGGAAAAGCAGAAGCCGAGTTCTGCAATGTATACACACATTTGTATAAACTTTGCCGTGCCGGTGCATCTGAGAATATAGCGTATTACAGAACAGAAGCGTACGGCTTATTAACGAGGGGGCTGCAAAGCCTGGCGTTGCTGAATGGAACATATTATAAAAGCGGCTTCGGTAAGAACCGGGAGCAAGTTCTCAGTCTTCCGTTACAACCGCCCCGCCTGGAGCCGCTGATGGAAACCATTATGCGCAGCAGCGTAACAAGCGAGATTGTAGAAGCGTGTGAGGAACTGGTAGCGGGTATATTTGCTATTCTGTCAGCGGAGCAGGAAATGGGTTATGACGCACCTTCTTACCCCGACCGCATGAAGGGTTGTTATGAAGAGGTGAAGGGCGTTCTGGACAAAATCATTACCGCTTGTGAAAGGAATGAGTATGATACGGCATTCTTTTCCGCCATACAGGCACAGGAGGAGATCGCCAGCTTTTTATTTCTTGCCGAGACGGGAATCTGGCCCAGCGATTTGATGCTTCATTCGGCTTATGAGAACGTATACCGGCGGTTGGGATTCCCGGAGCTGGCTGGATTGCTGAACCCGGATGACCTATCACCGTTACAAACCGCTGTGGAACGGTTAAACGCTGATTTGGAAGGGCTTTTCCGCTCCAAGGGAGTGGAGATCAACCGCTTCGCGGATATTGAAGAATTTGAAGCATTTCTAAAGGGGAAATACGCAACAGCATAATTTATTCTGCGGGAGCAAAGCACTCATCCTTAAAGGGATGGGTGCTTTTTGTGATGTTGGAATCAGTACAATCGGCGTGTCAATGCCCAGAAGAGCAGGGCCAATGCACTGACAACTGCGCCCAGCAAGCATACTCCGTTCCAGCCCATGTGCTCATAGATCGTGGTCGATGCAATGGACCCGGTGGCGCTGCCGATGGAATAAAAAATCATGTAACCAGCGGTAAGCCGGCTTCGCGCTTCAGGCCGCACAGAGAGAATCATGCTCTGGTTGGTGACATGTACCGCTTGGACTGCCAGGTCAAGCAGGAGGATACCAGCGATTAAAGCCCAAAGCGAATGTTCGGTATAACTGATAGGCAGCCATGACACAAGCAGCAGAATCAGTGCCGCGCCGGTGGTCCGCTGTCCTAATCCCCGATCCGCAAGACGCCCTGCCCGCGCTGCCGCTAACGCCCCGGCGGCTCCAGCAAGGCCAAACGCTCCAATCGCAGTGTGTGACAGAGAAAGCGGCGGAGCACTAAGCGGCAGCACAAGCGAGGTCCATAGGATACTGAAAGCAGTGAAAATCATCAGGGCGAGGGCAGCACGAATGCGCAGGACTCGTTCCTGCAAGAACAAGGTGAGTGTAGAGCGCAGCAGCTGCAAATAGGATAATGACTCTCTTTCGTGCTCATCATGAGGCAGTACCCGGAACAATACGCCAGCCATAAGCAGCGATAATCCAGCAGAGACTACGTAAACAGAGCGCCAGCCGGCTAAATCCGTCAATAGGCCGGCAAACGTCCGTGCAAGCAGAATCCCGATGACGATTCCACTGGTTACGAGACCGACGACACGTCCGCGTTCGGCTGGCGCCGCAAGGGTTGCCGCGAACGCAACGAGCGTCTGCGTCACTACGGCGAGCAGGCCAACAATGGCCATACCTATAAACAATACGATGCTGGAAGAGGCAGTTCCCACCACAACTAAAGCCAGGACGGATAAAAGCATCTGTCCGGCGATTAGCGAGCGCCGGTTCAGAAGATCACCGAGCGGAACCAGCAGCAGCAGTCCCAGGGCGTAACATACTTGTGTGATTGTAATAACGATTCCGGCGGATGAATGAGGGATGCGGAACTCATCCGCAATAGCGTCAAGCAAAGGCTGTGCGTAATAAATATTGGCGACAGCGAGTCCACAGGCGATGGCAAACAAGAGCGGCACATAACCGGGGATTGCAGAGCGGGGTGCTTCTGCTTGAGCTGGCTCCAATCCGGTGCCTGTATCCTCTACTGCAATGAACTTCGTTTCTGCATCAAGCTTCTTCAAAGCTAATACCTCCATGAATTTAGTATTGAGTAATTTAATAATAACATACTGATCAGTACATAATTAGTCTTAGAAAATATACTGCTATAAAATGCTGATTGTCAAGTATTTAAACCGAAATTATACGAGGATTGAGCTAAAAAATGTGGATTATTGATAAGTAATCTATGGTATTATAGATGAATAACATACCGTTCGATACGTAAAGGGGTGCATTATGGCTAGGCTTCGCGAATTTAATGAGGAAAAGGCACTGGATGCAGCTATGCAGCTATTTTGGGAAAAGGGGTTCGAAGCGACCTCATTAAGCGATTTAACATCTGCTATGGGCATTCAGCGGCCAAGCATCTATTCGGCTTTTGGAGATAAAAAAGGACTATTTGAGGCAGCTTTGCGGAAATACACAAGTGCCCACGCTTCTGATGTTCGTACCAGCCTTCAAAAGAATGTAACGGTTAGAGAGGCATTCCGTGATTTTTTTGATGCTCTGGTGGCAAAAGAATATGGAAACGGCGCGAATTGGGGATGCTTCTGTATCAATTCAATGGTGGAGCTTGCACCTCATGATGAGAAGTTTGAAATCCTGACGAGGGAGCACCAGATGTATCTTTCGGTAATATTTCAGGAAACGATTGAACGAGGGGTGCGTTCAGGCGAGCTGGATGCCTCTATTAACGCCAAAAGTTTGGCACAGACACTGGTCGTGTCACTGATAGGACTCACGGTAATGCTGAAATCCCGTCCTGAACGGTCATTCGTCGATAATTTTGTGAAAGAGATCCTTACATTGCTTAAATAATCAACCAGGTCCCGCAGCGCATCCCTACAGGTGAGGATTCTCAAGCCCTGCTGTTTCTTTTGAACCCGTTTGGAAATAATGGGGGGGAGGAGGCTTGAAGATGAACTATGTAGAAATTCTTATGCGGACCATTCTCGCAGTGGGACTGCTGCTGCTCATTCCCCGAATCTTAGGCAAGCAGACCCTTTCGAGCATGACATCGAACGATTTCGTGACCAGCATTACGCTGGGCTCCCTGGCGGCCAACCTGGCCTTTAATATTAGCCTAAAATCCTCATATCTTGTCCTGTCTCTGGTTGTGATTACAGCCATCTCGTTCCTGCTCTCCTTCATTGCGCTCAAAAGCCGCAGCCTGCGCAGCTGGATCTCCGGCTCCCCCACCGTGCTGATCGAGGACGGCAAAATTATGGAGGCCAACATGCGTAAGATCCACTATACGCTGGATTCGCTGGACCAGGCGCTGAGAGAGAAGGATATTTTTAATATTGAAGAGGTCGAATATGCTGTACTTGAGGATAACGGACAGGTCTCTGTTCTGAAGAAGGAAGCGTATCAGTTCGTCACGAAGCAGGATCTGGGGCTGGCGCTGCAATCGCAGGTTTTTCCCGTGGAGCTGATCATGGATGGCGTGGTGGTGGAGGACAATCTGAAGCGGAACGGGCTGACCCGGGAGTGGCTGGAGAATGAGCTGAGGCAGAAGCAGAAAGGGAAGTCACTGGCTGATGTGTTCTATGCAGTAAGAGGCACGCGGCAGCAGGTGGTGTTCGATTTCTATGAGGACGGGATACAGCAGCCGCTGGATCAGGAGTAGGGTCACACAATTAGAAAGTTATAACCTTGAGGTTCTTTGGAAACTGGTAATACTCGGGTGACCGAGACACATATATTTTTTTCATGTAAGACCTCGAGTGCAAAGAGACCCTAACCGCCAAGTAAGGGTCTTTTTACTGTGCATGAGTCTTTTTTATTAGGCCTCAAAAGCTCCCTTAACCTCTCTAACTATCCTTTTCATCGTATCAATCTGCCTAACACTCAACTCACTAACAGTAGCCGCATATTCATCAATTGCTCTACGCTGTGCGGCCTCTATCTCACTCAAATCATCATGATTTTGAAATAACTCTGTAGGTTGAATTTTTAGTGCTGTAACTATCTTCTCCAATGTATCAATTGAAAAATTCCGTTCGCCACGCTCTACTGCCCCTATGTATGCATCATCCAGGTTGGATAGTTCCGCTAACTGTTGTTGTGTTAATCCCTTTGCTTTTCTTATAGCCCGAATTCTGTCTCCAACTGTATTCCGTAAGTCTGTCATGGTAATCACCTCTCCTAAAGGTTAGGAGAGTATGGGCACAAATAGCAGGGTTATAAAGGCGGTAAAATATATTGATAATACTACTTTATAGTAGTATATTTGATTTATTGTACTACTTCTTGGCTAATATATAAAGAAAAAAGAAGGCATACCGTGTACCCATCCATTCTGAAATCACTGAAGCCGGATATTATTGTTGAGATGCTGGAAATGGCTTATCGCTTCGAGGATTGGGACAAGATGCTGAATACGGCGGGTATTCTGTACAGCTATGCACAGTGTATCTATAAGGAGCGGCAGTATTGCAAGGCTAAGAAGCTTCCGGTACAGATTCTGGATACGGAGCGCCCTCTGGTATATTATTTCGGGTTCAGTCATCTGATGCGGGGCATCGTGTGTCAGAAGCAGGGGAAGTATGAGGAGGCTAGAGATCCATATACTGTTATGCCGAGCTTGGCTGGATGGAGGACCTTGGTGAGGACGGAGTTGAAATAGCCGAGGAGTTCAGATACCTAGCCCGTGCCAACCTGTATATAGAGGATAGACTCTGGTTCAATGAGGTGGCGGGCTTAGACTATAAATGAATCCATTTCTACTAGGTTCGCTTGGCTGTCCGTCGCCGGTGGTATATAGTAGAGGGACATTTTCCAAGGTAGAGGAGCGAACAGGGAATGATTGCATTAATCTTGGCTGCGGGGTATGCGACCCGTCTCTATCCGTTAACCAGGGATACGCCGAAGCCGCTGCTTCCGGTACAAGGAAACCGTACGATTCTGGATCTGCTGGTTGACCGTCTGGAGGTACTGGAGGAGATTACGGAGATTCTGATTGTGACGAATGACCGCTTCTTTCATGCTTTTGAGCAGTGGCATCAGCAGTACAGGGGGACGAAGCCGATTCGTATTCTGAATGACGGTACCTCTTCCCCAGAGGGGCGGTTAGGAGCGATTGGCGATATCCAGTTTGTCATCGGGCGGGAACAGCTGCAGGAGGATTTGCTGGTGCTGGCGGGCGACAACGTGCTCGGCTTTGGCCTTGAGGGGTATCTGAATTATTTTCATAAAGTGGATACAGACTGCATTCTGGTCCGGACAGTGGACGATATTGAGGAACTGCAGAGTGTTGGCGTGGCGGAGCTGGATGCACAAAGGCGTGTCCTTTCTTTAGAAGAAAAGCCGCAGTCACCCAAGACGAACATTGGCGTATTTGCACTCTATATCTACAAGCGCTCTACATTGCCGTTATTCTCCCGTTATCTTGCCGAAGGCGGCAACCCGGATGCGCCGAGTTATTTTCCCGAGTGGCTGCATTCCCGCCAAGAGATGCGGGCCTACTATACGGAGGGTACGATTGATGATGTGGGCACCCCGGAAGCTTATGCCCAGATGCGGGCTAGACTGGGGAACGCCCAAGAGGAGCAAGGTTAATCTTCAAGCTGTAAGCAGTTCATCCTGTAGGGGATGGACTGCTTTTTTTGTACGACCAGCATGGGCGTCAGCTCTTGGGGGGAGTCCCGAACGGGGACTTACCGCTTATCGCGGATTTACTTTTACCTGCGAGCCTTTGCCGCTGGTTTGGATGCCGCTTTCCTTCAATCCGGCTTCCTTCAAATCGCCCAGCAGCCGCTCCAGCACTGCCTTGGCTGCTGCCGCCTCCTTCGCTCCGTTCGCCTTCACGACCAGCTGCACCGGCTTGCCGGAGCGCAGATGCTTGTCTGCCTGGCGCAGCTTGGTATCGTAATCATGCTCTTCGATGTGAGCGGTGAAACGAAGCTCCTTGACCTTCCCGCTGCCGCTCTGGCTTCCGGCATGTCCAGCGCCCGCTTTGCGGGACGCGGCTTCCTTCTGCGCGGCCGCTTTTCCCTTGCCCTTAGCGATCAGGCTGCAGGGAGGGGGGCTGCTCATCAGCGAGGTGCAGACGAGGTCTGCACCGGCAGAGCGGGCCATCGCCAGCGCTTCCGCTCGCGATAACGTGCCGAGCTTCTCCCCCTTGAGGCCGGTCAGCACCACCTCGGATGCTTTGATTTGCTCGTTGATGAATACGGCCATGGAAATGGGCCCTCCTTTGTAAACAATGTTAAACCTATTTTATACGAAATGAGGCTGCGGTTCACCTATACGCTAAGGTTGATTTTATTATCTAAACGGTTAGAGTAGAATTAAACACTTCTATGCGGGAGGAACAGCCATGTCTGAACAAACTGTAGCCCAGAGATTAGAGTTATTGGGGATCGTGTTGCCTAATGTCAGTGAGCCGGCCGCTAAATACGCAAACTATGTCAAAGTGAATAATCTGTTGTTTGTGTCAGGGAAGGGCCCTGCCGGGAACCCCAAGGGTAAACTTGGCGATACCTTTACTACTGCGGAAGGCTATCAATTCGCCAGACAGGCCGGGCTTGAGGTTCTGGCCGTGCTGTCGTCGGCTTTGGAATCTCTGGAGCTTGTGCGAAGAGTGGTCAAGATTCAAGGGTTCGTTAATGCCACACCGGAGTTCGAAGAGCATCATAAGGTTCTGAATGGCTGCTCTGATTTAATGCTTGAGGTCTTCGGTGACCGGGGAATGCATGCGCGATCAGTATTTGGTGCGGTATCCGTGAGAGAAAATCTACCGATTATCATCGATTCCATTTTTGAAATAGCAGAATAATCCGGGAGGGTGAACTATGGACAATCATTGGATGAACCAACTAACGCTTTGGCATGAAGCCGATGAATATCAACAAATCGTCGACAGCATTATGGAGGTTCCTGCACAAGAGAGAGATTATGCGGTCATCGGCCAATTGGCGAGAGCGCTGAATAATCTGGAGCGATACGAAGAGGCGCTGGAACAGCTTTTGGCTATTGCCGGGCAGGGAGCGAATGATCCGTTGTGGCATTTTCGTGCGGGATATTCCTACTACTATTTGAAACAATATGAGGAAGCTGCCAGAGCTTTTAAAAAGGCCGACGAACTGGATCCCGGAGACCAGGATACGCTAATGCTATTAAATTGGAGTGTGCGCGGTGCCGAGAAGCAGAAAAGGGAGCAGAAGCGTTTTGCGGCTGCACAAATGGCCAAGGAACAGAGCGGTGATAGCAGCTCTTTTGAGCCAGCGGATTTCTCGGACTTTTGGGAGAACAGCGATTATGCTTTAAAAGAATATGTATCCGAGCCGCCGACGGAGGAGATGATTGCCTCAGTGGAGCAGGAGCTGGGTTACAAGCTGCCGGCCTCCTATATCGAACTGATGAAGCTGCAGAATGGGGGGATCCCGCAAAACACCTGTTTTCCTACCGGGGAAGCGACGTCATGGGCGGAAGACCATATTGCCATTTCAAGTATTATGGGAATCGGGCGTGAGAAAAGCTATTCACTGTGCGGAGATTTGGGCAGCCGCTTTATGATTGAAGAGTGGGGGTATCCGGATATTGGGGTGGTGATTTGCGACTGCCCATCTGCAGGCCATGATGTAGTGATGCTGGATTACCGTTTATGCGGCAGAGAAGGCGAACCTGCGGTTATTCATGTCGATCAGGAAGGCGATTATGAAATTACGTTTCTGGCCGGCAGCTTTGAAGCCTTTATCCGCGGATTGGTGAATGATGAGGAATATGATTATGATGTGTCTGAGGATGACGGGGATGAGGGGCTTACTCAGGAGGCAATTGAAGAAGGAGACCAGTTGAAACCCTTTATTCTGGTAGAGCAGGACAACGGCGGCATGTCAGTCATCTTAAACGCAGGCTCTTATAAAGCAGAGCTATTTCAGACACGGGAAGACGAGGGCTTCGAAGGGAGCGGTTATGACTGGGCTTCCCTGGCCTCTGTCTTTCTGGAAGAGAAGATGCCCGAGCTCGCGGACAGCATCCATTTTGACCCCGAAGCGGATATGTTCTGCGCGTATTCCAGCAATAGAGAGGCTGTGCAGAGCTTTGCGGCGGGCTTCAAAGCAGCTTGTGAGGAAGAAGCTCTTATCCGTGACTTATTCTCCCGTGCAGAACTCGATTAGCTAAACTACTATTAAGAAGGAATGAGAGCCGCTGCCAAGCGGCTTTTTTATTTATATCAGTTGAACTAGAGCGTGTCTTCAAACTGGAAGAACTCTGGAGAAGCAGGGATTTAGTATTGAAAGCAGGGTCCCTAAAAGCCTGCAGCGGGTTCGTTTACTCGGACTCAGGAGACGCTATGGGGAGTAAAACCCCTGTTTATTCTCTTTTGCGGACCCAGGCGACCTTATCTGCTCTGCATTCTATCTAAAAACGGCCATCAGAGAGAAATAACTGCGCTGGAGTCCGTTTTCCTCCTGTAACAGGCTAAAATCCCCAAATAAGTGCAACTCGGTCCGTTCATGCTCAGAGCCAGGAATACACTTTCCGGACGCATACACGCCTTCGGAAGAAGAGCGAAGTCTCTAAAACACCGAGACGTAAACCTCCACCGAAAAAACTACCTAGTGGTGAAATGCCTTTCTCCGCATGTGATCAGAAAATGCTACTGTACCTATCATTCCTTAGGGCATACAGCAGCAGGTTTTGGCGGGTGAAGCGGTTTGAAGACACGCCCTAAAGAACTACCTATGTAGATTCAACTTAAAAAATTGAGATAAGGAAAGGGAGGAACGGAGGGGGGGAACTGTAGGAGCGATAAGTTCAACTTATCTAGTTAAGAATTCTATACCTGCTTAGTTTTGCCAGCTGTTGCGCTTTTTGCTGCTGCATTCCGCAAGATGTTTGTGGGATGACGAAGGGTGCTTTTCGGTGTAAAACCTAAAAATATGAATTATGATTAGTCCATAAGAAAAATAATACGGCCCAAAAGTTACATAAGACGGCGAGGAGAGATGAATGGTGCTTGGACTATCCTTCGGGAACGGGATCACGCTGATACACTTCGAACAGCAGAAACCCAGGTTGTTCACTGCCGGTGATCATCTGGATTGCAGGTATATCAGAGCCTTCTTCAAAAGACAAGGGATGACGGCGACTCAATATATCGAACCTAATCTATCTAACATATATGATACAACTGCAGATATTGCTGCAATGGGGAATGAAATTATTGCGCTTCATGTAACACCGTCAAACTACCGGTTATGTAAGCGGTTGACCTCCACCCTTAAGGAGCAGGAGGGGCGGAACCGGGTCATCTGGTTTGGTAATCTGGCAGCGGTTATCGGTGAGGAAGTGTTCGGGGAAACAGAAGTGGACGGTTTGGTAAGGTGGAGTCCTGAACGGACGCTCTCCCGGCTGGTGAATACAGAGGTAGAGGGCTGGTCTGCTGTGAATGGATTTACATCCCGGACCATGGTTGGCAGAAAGCCTGGTGGAGATTCGCAGGCCCTTCCCGCGGAGGAGGAAGCCGCGGCTGCAGCAGGCGTCATGGAGCTGGATGAGCTGACCGGGGTATGGGAGGACACGTCAGACCGGAGGCGGGTGGCGATGCTGTCAGTAAAATGTGCGGATCAGCTCGGCAATCCTCATCATGTTGCCCAAGGGATACGGAGGCATTCTCCGGAGCGGCTGCAGCGTGATCTGGAGCTTGCGGTTCGGACATCCAGACAGACGGCACCCGTCATTACTATTGAGGGATTCTACCTGATCCGGGATGAGGTGCAGAGAGAGCAGATTCTGGAGGTTCTGGAAGAAGCGGTGTTCAAGGCTGGTTATAAGCTGACTGTTCCGCTGGAAGCCTGCACATATTCAATGCTGGAGCGATTTAAACAGTGTGGGGTAGAACAACTCCAGATCAAGGTTCCGCTGGGCATCACGCCGGATGCCTTCCCGAAAGATGAAGCAGTGAAATATATGATACGGCAAAGGCAAACCGGTCAGCCGATGACCTTCTCCGTTACGCTTACCGATGACGGAAACCGGGAAGCAGACCCCAGCCTTACGGCGGAGCTGCTGCACAGATGGATCACTGAAGGAGTGATTGAGGCGATATCTGTACGGGCAGAACCGATGGACCGGGCCAAAGCCATTCAACCTGTCATTCTCCCGGAAGCTTTAGCCGCTGTAATGCTTGAGCATCTGACCACAGAGCAGCCTCCGGTCTTATTAAACGAGTATACGGCCTATATGACCGGATACTATCCGCAGCAGGCGATCGGCGGTGGGGTCAAGCATATCGGGCTCACAGAACCGCTAGAGGAAGAAGTGCCCAGTAATTATTTTGGGGAGTACACAGCCCTCAATAGCGCACTTATATACGAATATAACCAAGTATACAGAGGAGAAAACCCAAGTTATATCTATTATGATTCCGATGGGGTATGGAAGCGCAGCAACCGGAGATTTGAGGAATTGTCGGAGGCTGCTGACAAAGAAGAATACTATTTATCCAATGCTCACCAAGTGGTGCAGACGGAAGGAACTGAATATATTCTGCAGCTGAATGACTTTCTCCAGGTGGAGCCGATCCGCATCCGGCAAATGGGCTATTCAGAAGCGGCAACCAGGGAACAGGATAAGAACAACGTGGAGTTCCAGATGCTAAGGATAACATCCACAGAAGATCTGGAGGCCTATCTGGAGGATGTGGACCATTTCAGCCGAACAGGGACCTTCCGGCACGGATATGAAATCCAGTCGTATCTGGTGGATAGCTGCCGCTGGTCAGGAGCCCAGACTTGCACAGTGAAGCAGCTTCCGCGGCTGTTCGTAGACGGCAATCAGGCGGTATCCGGGTGCAGAGGCTGCGGCGCTATCGGCACTCTGGATGATTCTATGGATAGGTTGCTGCTGCAGACTGCGGTGGTCTCGGATCGGGAGCAGCTAGTAAGAGGCTGCGCGACTTGTGAAATCAGTGATTCCTGCACCAAATGCAGTTTCCTGCCCGCCTACATGAACCGCCAGCAATATTGTAATATCCGCAAAAAACATAACACAATGCACTTATATATGCAGACCATTGAACTGCTCAAAGGGCTTAACAAATATTCGCAGGCTTTAGACGGTCTTAGTGTGGACAACTTCCGGATGTCGCTGCCAACCTGCACACACAAATACCCCTATGAGCGAAGAGGAAATGTCCGCTCGGCAGTCGCAGACACCGTATTTCTGTTCTTCATCGGGGAAACTCCGACGGTCTACCAGACTACCAGCCAGAAATTACTGAAGCTGAGCGAGCCCATGGCACTGCTGCTGGAAGGAATGATGGCGGGTGCCAATCGCTTTGAATTGAAGCAGGCCCTTAGGGACCGCTACCAAGTCGAAGAAGAACAAGCTGACCAAATCATATCCCAGGCTACAGATTTATTTATGCAGGAGGGATGCCTGAAACATCCTGTCGCAGTTTTGTGAACGTAGCTTGCCACCTCACAAGCCTACAGCCCTATGGCTGTAGGCTTTCATAAATCCGAAAATAACAGTTTCTTAGTTATACATATATGGACCAGCAAATCTAACCCGAATTAAATTGATGTAATGGAGGAAACAGCATGGGACTACAGATTAATGGATTAATGAAGCAATATGGGAACAATCGGGTTATTCACGATATCACCATTGAGGCGCCTACCGGCAAGGCTTTTGGACTTCTGGGAGGAAACGGGGCAGGTAAAACAACGACCATCCGTTCCATCCTCGGATTAGTGGATTATGATGCGGGAAGCATTCTGTGGGAAGGAAAACCGATCCTCGGCAACCGTCCGAGCATTGGGTATTTGCCGGAGGAACGGGGCCTCTATCCTAAGGAAAAGGTTAGTGAACAGCTGGTTTATTTCGCCAGACTGGAGGGCATGTCACGGCAGGCGGCTATAAAGGCCATGAAGCATTGGCTGGAGCGGCTCGGAGTCGCAGAGCATGAACATAGACGCGTAGAGCAGCTGTCCAAAGGGAACCAGCAGAAGGTGCAGATTATCTCTGCCCTGCTGCATGATCCTGAGCTGATCATTCTCGATGAGCCATTCAGCGGCCTCGATCCCATTAACTCGGATATGCTTGCGATGATCGTGAAAGAGCAGTTGTCCCTGGGAAAGACCATGATTTTCTCCAGCCATCAGATGGGGCATGTAGAACAGTTCTGCGAGGATATATGCATTCTTAAGCGTGGAAGAATGATAGTATCGGGCAGCATAGCAGACATTAAACGCTCCTATGAGCGCTGCAACGTGCTGCTGCGAAGTGATGAAGATCTCAGCCGGCATCTGGTGGCAACACATCTTCAGCCGCTTACCGCAGATGCAAAGGAATGGCAGATGAAGGTGCGGGATGAGGATGAGGCCAATGAGTTATTGCTGCGCTTAACCCAGATGGGCATCCGGCTGCTGAAATTCGAGATTAAAGAGCCAACACTGCATGAGATATTTGTGGAAAAGGTAGGTGAAGTGTCATGAGGAATTTTGGTCTGGTATTTGCTTACTCCTTCAAGGAACGCTTGCGATCCAAAGCTTTTACCTATTTGACACTGATTATGATTGTGGTTGTGGCTGCACTTGTACTAGTTCCAAAATTAACTCAGAATGACGGGGATTCCGCGAAGGGCGAAATTGATGTGCTGGATAGGACAGGAGCCATTCCGAACGCAGACAATTTCAAGGAGAATGTATCAGCTTCCTATGACTGGCGGATGATTACCGAGAATGAAAGGGCTAGTGAGCTGAAGCGTCTGGCAGAGAAGGAAGCACTTCTTGGGATTGTTCAGATTGAGAATCAAGGCAGCCAGCCGGTTCTTTCCTTAACCGTAAACAAGGCGGATGATGCTCCTTATATCCGTGAACTGAATAGCTACGTTCAGAATCAGTATACGATATTTCAAATTCACCAACTGGGCCTGGGACAGGAGCAGCAGAAGCAGCTGACCTCAGCAGTTCAAATGCAAATACAGGAGATGGAAGCCGGAAGCAAATCCTTAACTTCCACGTATTGGCCGGTCTATATGGTGACTTTCATGCTGTATCTTTTAATCTACATGTTCGGAAGCAATGTAGCAGTATCTGTATCCGTAGAGAAAGGCTCCCGGGTCAAGGAGATCCTGATTACGAAGGTTAAGCCGGTACAGCTTCTTTTCGGCAAGGTGTTTGGCGTTGGTCTGGCGGGCATTCTGCAATTTGCCATTATTGTTGGCGCGGTTTACCTCATCCTGACGGTGTCGGGTACGGGCGGGGTGCTGGAGCTGTTCGGCATGCCGGTGGATTTCTCCATTCTGGGCGGAACCACAATTATGCTGTTAACTCTCTTTTTCATTCTCGGTTATTTCTTCTTTGCTGCCTTGTTCGCGGCAACTGGATCGATGGTTAGCCGCAGCGAGGAAATCAACCAGGTGACGCTGCCTATCTCGATTTTGCTTATGGCAGGACTCATTGTTGCTATGTTAGCTATGCTGAACCCTGACGGCACACTGGCAGTGGTAGGCTCATACATTCCTTTCTTTACCCCGTTCGTTATGTTCGCAAGAATTGGCGCCTCAGATCTGACAGCCTTGGAGATTGTAATTCCGACGCTGATTCTGTTCGTATCTACCCTGGCTGCTTGCTGGCTGTCGGCGAAGATTTATCAGGTGGGTGTCCTCCTGTATGGACAGAAGCTGAATCCTAAACTGCTCTACAAAGCTATAAAGGCCTTATAGAGGGGGGGATGAGATGATGGGAAATGCAATGAAACCGGAGAAGCTGAAACCGGGCAAGGCACAGTGGAAAGAGCGCCCGATCCGTGCCGTTGAAGGCAAGAAGCTGCTTGGGCAATGGGTAATGGTGACCGGTGCCGGAAGCGGGATAGGGGCGGAAATTGCTGAGCATTTTGCAGAGTCCGGCGCTTCTATAGTGCTTACGGAGCTGCCCGAATTTTTGGAGAATGCCGAGAATGAGGCTGAACGGCTTCAGCGCTTATACGGTGTTGAGGTACTGTGCAAGCCCCTTGACCTGCGCAGCGTGGAGGACATCGAGCGCTGTGTGCGTTCTATCGAAGAACAGGTGGAGAGCATCGATATTCTGATCAACAATGCAGGCGTGAATCTGCCGTCGCCTGCACTGAGTCTGAGCGAGGAGCAATGGGATTTCGTCGTAGATATTAATCTCAAGGGCACGTTCTTCCTGACCAGAGAGGTCGCGAAGACGATGGTCCGCCATAAGCGGGGCTCCATCATCATGATTGCTTCCCATGACGGTGTGGTAGGCAGTGAGAACCATGCGCCCTACAGCGTTAGCAAGGCAGGACTGATTCATCTAACACGGTCCCTGGCTGCTGAATGGGCGAAACACGGGATTAGAGTCAATGCGGTGTCCCCAACCTTTGTCATTACCGATGCCAATGAGCAGGTGATGGATGATCCTCAGTTCCGGCGTACGAACCTGCCGCGTATTCCGCTCCGCAAGTTTGCGGTACCGGAGGATATTGCGAATTCGGTACTGTTTCTCGCCACAGATTCCGCAAGCATGATCACCGGGCATAATCTGGTGGTCGATGGCGGTTGGACTGTAGTTTAACCTGTGGTTATCCTGGACGCTCTCAGCGCCTGATCTCTCCCCCATCCTTTTCAATCAGATTCCAGGACCAAATCTATTACGAGGATGTGTTAAGAATGCAGGTTAAATCTATGGATTGGCGGTCGGAGCATGAACTTGAGGAAGAGCAGATGGCGCTGAAGTATCATTCCAATTCCAATGTGAATCCGCAGCTTGAGGTGTTGACCCGCTCGCGGATGAAAATGCTGAATCAACTGTTTGCCCAGAGGAATGTTGAGGTGAAGCCCGCAAAATGTTATTTCTCTTCCCCTTCCTTCGGACTGCGGAAGAGTGAGCTGGCAGAGCATCCGTTCATGATGAAGTTGCTTGTCCATCTGCAGGAGCTTCAGGTCCAGTCCAGACCGTTTCTGGATTATGAACCCTTAAGGGAGCTGGGCGGGGCCAAGCTGGACGGTCCGGAGCTGTATATCTTTTCGAGAAGCCCGGTATCCGGCAGGCATGAGCTGTTCTACTGCAATCCGGCAAAAATGGTGGTTCAGCGAGTGAAGGAGACAGACCCCGGCATTTGGAACCGGCTGTTCCATTCCGATCTGATCCAGGGAACGGCGGAGGCAGCCGTATTTGTAACGGCCAACATCCAAAGCTCTATGAAGTTGTTCGGAGAACGGGGGTACCGGCTCAGCTTGCTGGAAGGCGGGCGGCTAACAGAGCGTTTATCACAGTGCACCCATAAATTCGGATGGAAGTTCCAGCCGGTTGCCACTTTTTATGACCGGGCCGTTCAGGAGCTGCTGGAAATAGACGGGCATTCTGAAGTGGTGCTTTCCTGTATGATTCTAGAGGAGGTGCAATAGATGTACCAATACAAATTTGTCAAAGTCGATTTAAAGGGAATCCTGCAAAGCAAGCCTGAGGAGGATTATCACGAACTTATTCATGAGCATGCCCGTGAGGGGTGGAGGCTGTTTCAAATTTTTGCTCCGAACACCTATGGCTTTGGAACTGCCGCCTTTTTGGAATTAATTTTTGAACGTCCGATCACTGACTATCACTGAAGCTTTGAGGCATATTCCTGAACCGGTAACCCGGTTTACGGGCTCGGCCGCATAATGGCCGGGTCCTTATTGTGTGACAGTGGAAGCAGGGCGATTTTGATAATAATATCCCATGTTATACCCCAGAAGAAGGAAATACTAAGGGAATATAGAATACCCTTCTATTAGAGGAATCTGCTTGACGCGCAGCAACTTTGACGTACCCCGTGATGCGTTTAGGAGACCGAAATTGATTGGGGGCTTCTGAGGATGGATGGCTGTGCAGAAATGATAGAGCTGGAAATCAGAGCGGGATTGCGGTCGTTTTTTACCGTGCCGCATTTATTGGAGCAAGGAACAGCCTGTGTGGAAGAGAAACTGCGGGAATCACTGCTGTTCAGCAGAATGACAGTGCTTCATTACCGGGCGTTTGGCGGAAGCGGTAAGGCGATTTACCGGGCCGCCGCCGCTGTGGAGCTGATGATCCTGAGTCTGGATATCATTGATGATCTGCAGGACAAGGATAACAAAGAAACGGTATGGAGCCGGATGAGTCCGGAAATTGCCCTGAATATTGCCCTTGGGCTGTTGACGCTTTCCCAGCAGATGCTGTTGACCAGCGATTTCCCGGAGGAGCGGGCAAGCGGTGCCGCGCGGCTGATGAATGAGCAGGTGCTCTCTGCCATTAATGGCCAAACAACAGATCTGCTGAACGATATTGAGAGCGAAGAGGAATACATAGAGATGGTAAGGCAGAAATCTGCCGGTCTGCTTGTGGCCGCCTGTATGATTGGAACACTGCTGGCAACCGGCGAAATCCATGAAGAGGTAAGGAAGTATGCGGAGGAGCTCGGAATAGCAGCTCAAATGAAAAATGATATCCGTGACCTGCTGAACTGGGACAACAAAAATGATTTCTGGAACCGCAAAAAAACACTGCCGACACTGTATCTGCTTCAGTCCATCCCGGAGGGAGAGGGCTGGATCACCGATTATTTTGAGGCACGCCTGGAATTGGAGGAGGTGGCCCACCGCAAAGAAGAGATTGAGCGTATTATCGAGCAATCGGGAACGTTCCTGTATTCTTCTATCCGAATGAGAACTCACTATTATAATTATCTGGATTTAGTAGGCAAGCTTGGGCTTGCCCCCGTCTGGCAGGAACAGATGCTTGCGATGGCAGACTGAGCCAGAGGGTCCCGTAAAGCCCGCTACAAACCGCCACAAACCACCGCAAAAGCCCGCAATCACCCCGCAATTACATTTGCGGAAAGTACTAGTATGGTTGTCGTTTCCAGTTGGGACAACACCTGATATATTGAATTCAAGAGGAAGATCTCTTATAAACCGATTGGGGGAATGTTAAATGTTGAAGGAAATGGTTCAAAAGTTGATGGCAGATCCAAGTGCGTGGACTCGTGTACAGACTGGACAACTTCAATTGGCGGGAATGAGTGAAACTGAACATAGAGCATTAATTGACGTGCTGGGCAGCAGAGAGGGCAAAACTGAACCCCGTATGGCGCTATATTGGTGCTAATCTAGCTTTATTTGGAGGAAACCGGATTGTCGAGAAGAATGAACGTTGCCGCTTTCTCAGTCATTGTCATCATCCTTGCCGTCTATCTATCCCAGAGCATATTGCAGCAGAGAATGATTGGGACTGACCTCGAAAAGGATGACCAGGGACGTTACGTGGTAGCAGATACTACTGCTGGCTACTGGGGATATGGGAAGATTCTTTCGGGCGATATTATAGAAGAAATTGATGGAAGCTCCGCCTCTTCATTTCATTCGGTTAAGCGATTTGATGTAATAGAAGGGGCTTCCACTATCACTCTGGTCCGGAATCAGCCTGATGGCGGACAGGAGAGAATCAAGCTTGTTGTAGCGAAAGGAATTGGATCTGAGAATCTGCTGCTGGAATTTATTTTGCCGGTATCCTCCTTACTGTTATTCGCCGGATTCTCATTGTTTGTTTACAAGCGCAAGAAAGAAGACAAGGCGGCTATATATCTGATCCTGTTTTTCTTATCAACGGGGTTTGCCTATTTCAGCGCGGCTTCTTCGGGAAGAGCGGATATTTTAGGCTACCTAATCTTTTTTGCCACCTTCTCGTTGGTCCCGGTATTTTTTCTGCAATTTCTCAACCAGTATTTGAAACAGTATCAAGAGCCTTTGGTTCCCAAAAGCGTATTTATTGGCTTTTATTGTATTACAGGTGCGATTATCATTGTGCAGATCATCACAATATTAACGGGTTATAACTTGCTTTTCTTCTTAGAAGCACGGCCTTCGTTACCTTTTTTTATCTTTACAAATCTCTACACTATTTATAAATTGATTCAGAAATTTGTGGTACACCGCCGGGATTCACTGCGAAATTTATTTAAGCTGACCTTGCTGGGTCATTTGCTTGGATTTATGCCGTTTATCCTGTTATTTGGCGTGCCGAGATTATTTGGTATAACCCTGCTTACTCCGCAGGTGGCCTCGATTTTTCTATTGGCAATTCCCGTAGTGTACCTGTATATGTTCACTACAAGACAGCTGTTTGATATTGATTTTGTTCTGAGCCGTTTTCTTTACCATATTATTATTGCGTTTATCCCAACTTCGCTAATTACCACCTTCGGGATTCTGATTACCCAGCAGCACAATTATACGTGGATTCGATGGGTACAGTTATTTCTGATGGTGTATTTTATTGTTACGATTCTGTTATTCAGCAAGGAGTATGCCGATTTTCGATTCAGACCAAGTTTTAACAAGAACCTGTACAGCTTCCAGGGAAGCCTGGACCGGTTCTCTACCCGTATCTCACGGGTGATGAAGCGGGCCGACCTGGAGCGGTTGCTGGTACAGGAGGTCCTCTCCATATTACTGGTCAAGAAAGTGGCCTTTCTGGAGGTGAACCGAGAATCGGGTCCCCGGGGAAGCTCGAAGCCAGATTCCGGTGAGGTGCCTATCTCCGTAATATCTGCCCTGCGGGATGCTGCTCATAAACTGGCCGTTGGAGAGACTGTGGCCGTTCCTTCAGGATTATGCGTTGTTATGGGGCAGAAAGGCTCTACCTTTCACGTCCTCTGGCTGGCGGATAAGGAGAACCGCACCAAGTTTAATCTGGATGAATTGAGCTGGCTGAAAACCTTGGCTAATTACAGTGCCATCGTGTACGAGAATCTATATCTGATCGAAAATTTGATTGAAGATCTTGAACTGGAATTTCAGAAGCAAAAGGGAGCTTCACCGTGGGTGATGCGTCTGATCTTTAATCTCTCGGAGACGGAACGGCGCCGGCTGGCTGCCGACCTGCATGATTCGGCGCTGCAGGATCAGCTGATCTGGTACCGCAAGCTGGAAACGGTCATGCTCGACCATCAGATGCCGGAGGATATCTATCACGAGCTTGAGACTGTACGGGAAGGCCTGCTGGATGTTATCCACCAGATTCGCGAGACCTGCAATGAGATGAGACCGCCGCTGCTTAAGGAAATGGGCATTGTCGAAGCACTTGGGCAATTGTTCGAGCAGGCTCAGATCCGTTCAAATTATGTGATCAATTTCCAGGTGACGGATCATATCACAGAATTAAGTGATGAACAGACATTGGCGCTGTTCCGCATCGTTCAGGAACTGCTGCGCAACGCCAATAAGCATGCCAAAGCTACAGTGGTTGAGATTGGACTTGAGCAACGGGAGTCGATCCGGCTGATGTATAAAGATAACGGGGTTGGGATGGAATTGGGTGAATTGAATGATTCCTACCAGCACATGGGTCTGTCAGGCATTAAGGAGAGAGTGCGCAGTCTGGAGGGCGAAATCTTCTTCCAATCGGTAGTCGGTGAAGGACTTGAGGTCTGCATCACGCTGCCGCTGGAGTCAGCAAGTATGACAAGAGAGGGTGGGGACGATTTAGATGATAAAAATCTTGCTGGTTGATGACCATCCTTCCGTGGGTGAAGGAACCAAAAATATGATTGAGCAGGATCCGGAGATGAAAGTCACGGTGATTCTCTCAGCGATGGAGGCACTGGAGCTGGTCAAGTCGGAGAGCTTCGATGTCATGCTGTTTGATCTGAATATGCCGGTGATCAGCGGTCTTGAGCTGACCAAGCGGATGATGAGCGTCCAGCCCGAGAGCCGGGTGTTAATCTATACAGGGTATGAGATCAGCCCCAACTTCAACTTGCTGATTGACTCCGGCGTATCCGGCTTCGTGAGCAAGACGGTTACCCGCGAACAGCTTCTTAACGCGATCCGCTGCGTTCTCCGGGATGAAGCAATCATCCCGGTCTCCCTGCTGCGGCAGCTGCGGCGCAGGGATATCCGTCTCAATGAGTCCAAGGAAGAGAAAATGCTGGAGGAAGTATCCATTAACGAACGGGAGCAGGAGATACTGCAGGAAGTGTCCAACGGGAACAGCAACAAGGATATAGCTTCCAAGATGCTGATGAGCCAGCGGACGGTAGAATATAACCTGACGCGTATCTTTGAGAAGCTGGGCGTCCGTTCCCGCGCCGAGGCGGTTGTGGAAGCCCGGCGGCTGAAGCTGATCAATTTCAATGATTTTATGTAAGGGGATCATCCCTCAGCGGAGCGAGTCCAATCCACCTCTTCAATGAATTCGATGATCTCCCCGTTCGGGCTGTGAACGAGCGCATTTCGCACAATGAGCGCGGGTTCACCGAGCGACAATTCGTCGGGCTCTATACAGGCCTTTGCTCCATGAGCAAGGGCTTTTTGATATGTTTCCCGGGCATTGTCGACATAGAAGGCCAGATGCAGCAGCGCACCGTGAGCAACATCCTCTTCGCGCTTCGCTTTTTTCCCTTGAGCCGCAATCACCGCTTCATCGTCAAAAAGCTCAATGCAGGTTCTTTGATCCGGTGAGATCAGCATGCAAGCCTCGTTGATCTTGAAAGCAGGCAGACTCCAATGATGCGCCACCTTGAACTCTAACACTTCTGTATAAAAAGCAAGTGTTGCCTGATAATCCTTCGCTTGGATTGCCACATGGGCAAGGCCTTTAATACTCACGTCTAATCTCCCCCTAACTAAGATGCAATTAATTATAGGGAAAAGAAACATTGAATTACATACGAATAATAAGGGTTTTATAGTAAAATGATTATTTATTATAAGGTTTTTCAGCTGGAAAGCGTTATTTTGTTAAAACTTGCTCAGGAGGTGCCTAAATGGAGTATCCAATGGATGAAACTGATAAACAGATTATGCAGTTGCTGCAGCACAACGCGCGGATGCCCGTGTCCCAGATCAGTAAAGAAATTTCCATGTCCCAACCCTCCGTAAAGGAGAGGATCATCAAGCTGGAAGAGCGGAACATCATTTCCGGGTATACTGCGGCATTAAATTTAAATAAGCTGAACCGGGGCACGACTACGTTCATCCTGCTCAAAACAGAATATTGCCAGGAACTCGTTGATTTCTGCGAACAAGCCTGGGAGGTGACGGACTTGTTCCGCATCAGCGGAGAATACAACTACCTTATCAAAGTGCAGACGGCATCCATCGGCGAAGTGGCGGAATTCCAGGACTCCCTGATGAAGCTCGGACCCTCCAAGTCGCATATCAGCCTGAAAAATATTTTGGAAAACCGGATTCTGCTCTAGAGCATGTTTTCAAACTGGAAGAGCTCTGGGGAAGCAGGAATTTAGTATTGAAAGTAGGGTCCCTAAAAGCCCGCAGCGGGTTTGTTTACTCGTAACGGATTCAGGAGGCGCTATAGAGAGTAAAACACCTGTTTATTCTCTTATGCGGACCCAGGTGACCTTATCTGCTCTGCATTCTATCTAAAAACGGCCAGCAGGGAGAAATAACTGCGCTGGAGTCCGGTGTTGTACTGTAACGGGCTAAAATCCCCAAATAAGTGCAACTCGGTCCGTTCGTGCTCAGAGCCAGGAATACACTTTCCGGACGCACACACGCCTTCGGAAAAAGAGCGAAGTCTTTATAACACCGAGACGTAAGCCTCCACCGAAAAAACTACCTAGTGGCGAGACGCCCTAGATCAGCCTCTGAGTAAATATTTCTTTGCTATACAGAATGAACTTGGAAAATAAAAAAAAGGGTGGAAGTGACGGAGGGGAAGTTTGGAACTGGAGGAGCGATAGCGTCCGCCTTTGTCTGTGGATTTCAACCGCAAACAGCGGAATAAAATCAAGAAATCTGCAGACAACAGCGGCCGGAAGTCTAAACATTCTCCGCAGTTACGACAATAACCCAAACCAGAAAGATCTTAAGTTCAAACTATATAGTTGCGATCTGCGACATTCTGTTGTCCGATATCACCCTATATAATCGGTGTATCTTGTATAGGGAGATGACAATTAGATGAGCGAAATCGTTAGACTTGATGTAAATGAAGAGTATGCCTATTCGGGCATTGTTGAGGCGGGGGATTTTATCTTTCTCAGCTTCTGTGTCGGCAATGTGGGCGGTTCGCCAGCGGAGCAGGTTGAAGGGGCACTGAATGATATGAGCCGGAGATTGCAGCAGGTGAATTTGCAGCTGGATGCTGTCGTAAAGGTGGATATCCTGCTTAGAGATGTATGGGATATTCCGGTCATGGAAGAGGTGTTCAAACGCAGGTTCAAAGGTAAATACCCGGCCAGAAAAACCATTTCCACCGAGTTTGCCCATGTGGGGGGTCCGGATGGACTCAAGGTCCAGATAGACGCAGTGGCCTATAATCCCCGCAAGTAGTGAAGTATCAACGTACAAACGGCGGTCCAGCCCGGGATAAGCCGGGTGGGCCGCCGTTTGCGGTCAACTACTCCTGGGAATGAGCTGCTTCGTCCTTAACTTCCTCACGGAAGCCCTGAATGCTTTCCTCGCGCCGTTCATTTTTGGCTTCGATCTGGCTGCGTTCCTCGCTGCTGATCTCTGAGGAAAATTCGTTAAGGTAGTCTTCCGCTTCCCTCAAATTCCGCTCTGTATGCTGAATGCTTTGTTGTAAATGCTCTACATTGTCTGCACGGTTATCCGGTTTTGCCATAGGTTGATCGCCTCCTGTGATTAACGCGTCCAATATGGGCGCTAACCAGTAGGTTGATCGAAAATGGATGATTGTATGCATCATTCTGCCTTATCACAGGCAGGAGAAATCTTCTTAATAAATACCCGCGCCTACCGCATGGTTAATGACATTTAATCATATCCGGTCTGTGAGTGACAAAAATGTCACTCAGATTCATTCTGCTTCTATGGTTGCAAGTCCACATCACGGCTAAGATAAAAAACAGGAAAGGGAGGAGAATGAAATACAAACTGTCATTCAGACCAAAAATCTATCGAAAAATTATGGAACGGCAGCAGTACTTAAGAATATTGATTTGATCATTGAGTCCGGAGAGCTTACAGCGATCATGGGGCCTTCAGGCTCAGGGAAATCGACGCTGATGAATGTATTGTCTACGATTGACCGGTTCACGGGTGGCGAAGTGTGGCTGGAGGGGCAATCCCTGCTGAATCTCAAGAAAAAGTCGCTGAGGCAATTCCGGCAGGAGCGCATGGGATTTATTTTTCAGGATTATAATCTTCTGGATACATTGACGGCCAAAGAAAATATTCTGCTGCCGCTCTCTTTGCGCAAAGTGAAAGTGGAAGAGATGGAACGGCTGCTGCAGCCGATTGTGCAGGCGCTTAATATTGAAGGAGTCCTTCATAAATATCCGAGCGAGATATCAGGCGGACAGAAGCAGCGGGTAGCTTCAGCGCGGGCCATCATTACTAAACCGTCCATTGTTTTTGCAGATGAGCCAACGGGAGCGCTGGATTCACGGTCCGCAACACAACTGCTGGAGCAGCTCGTGGGGCTGAATGAGACGTTCGGCACAACGATTATGATGGTGACTCATGATCCCTATGCGGCCAGCTACTGTAAAAGGGTGATTTTTCTGCGAGACGGGGGAATTGTCAACGAGCTCTACACAGGTGAACAGACGCAAAAAGCATTCTATGACCGGATTCTGGAGACCCAAAGCTTGATGGGGGGCAAGCTGCGATGAGCCTGCTCGATCTTACTGTCCGAAACGTTAAATGCAACTTCCGTCTATATACAATCTATCTGTTCTCAATGATTACCGGCGTTATTATTCAATTCACCTTCTCATCCCTGATGTACAACGAAGATATTATGGATGCGCTGCAGAACCGGGCCAACTTCCAGACGGGTGTGGGCATCGCTTCGCTCGTTGTGTTTTTATTTATCATATTTTTTATTCTTTATGCCAATTCCTTCTTCATGAAGCAGCGCAAAAAAGAGTTCGGCATGTATCTGCTATACGGCCTGAACGAACGGCAAATCACACGGATGGTATTTTATGAAACACTGTTCATGAGCGCGATCTCACTGGTCACAGGGATATTGGCCGGCGGCTTGCTGTCCAAGCTGTTTGGGATGCTGCTGATGAATTTAATGCATTACGATCAAGTGATCTCACTGACATTCCCCATCCAGTCGATTGCCTCTACTGCCGGTGTTTTCTTATTGCTTGCTGTAATTATTAGCATTCAGAGCCACATGATGCTGAGCCGGGTGCAGCTTACGGAATTGTTCCATGCAGTGAAAAAGATGGAGAAGCCCGTGCGCATTTCCACTGCAATGGCTATGATTTCTGTACTTCTGCTGGGCATGGCCTTTGCTCTGATCAGTAGCGGGAAAGGTTCGGTGTTCTGGCAGGACTACGCGACCGTAAGTATGATTGCCGTGGCCATTGGCATTATCGCGGGCACCTTCCTGTTCTTTCGTCAATTTGCCGGCTGGCTGCTACAGGCGGTAAGCCGCCGCAGAAAATATTACGAAGGCAACACGATGCTATGGACCTCTTCCCTGCGCTTTCAGATTAGAGGCAATACGCTGAACTTAACCTTTATTTCCTTGTTCAGTGCGGCGATTATGCTGATGTTGAGCTTCATGACCATTAACTATAAGGTGCAGTTCGAAGCTGCGGGGATAAACCTGCCTAATGATATAGCGTTTGAATCGCTGGCCTCTGAAAAAAACAACCAGATCGACAGCCTGATTCGAAGCTCCGGCCACGAGGTCCGGTACCACCTGACGCAAGAGGCCATAGTGGCTGATCCGGTATCGGACATGGGTTCAGCCTTTGAGAAGCCCGAGTACTATACTCCATCCCTGCTGCTTGTATCCGAGCAAACCTATAACGGGCTGATGAAGAAACGGGACCCCAAGCAGATCCTAGATCTGCAAGGCGATGAAGCGGTAACCCTTGCCCGTGGGTCGGACTTCTCGCAATTCTATGCCGCAAACAAGGAGCCGGAATTTACGGTGAAGACGAATGTGGAAACGACCTTTCGGATTATAGAGAAGAAGGACTATGCCTATCTTGGCTGGTCGTCAGATCCGGTGAAATCCATGCTGATCATACCTGCGGTGCTCGTGATTTCTGACGAGGCCTATCAGAACCTGCGGGAGCATGCGGATAAGAAGTCTTTTGAAATCTACGATATTGCTGCTGCTGACCGGGCTGAAGAACTGTCGAAGCAGGTGCATGCGATCGTCACGGAGACGCCAGGCGCTTATTACTCCGCGTTCGCAGACGTGTACTCCAAGCAAATTGAAGGCTCATCGCTCATGCTGTTCGCCAGTGGCTTTTTGGCCTTGATTGCGATCTTCGCGCTTGCCAGTGTGATTTATTTCAAGCAATTGCGCGAAGCCACGGACGAGCGGCTGCAATATACGATTCTGCGAAAAATGGGCGTGGATGACCGGCAAATGAAAAGCGTGATCCGCAAGCAACTGCTGTTTGTCTTTTTGCCGCCGCTCGCGCTCGGAGTGCTGCATAGCTGGTTTATTATCAAATATTACATCCTGGATTCCGTACAGGCCTTTACTGGACATACGGCAATCGTGTGGGGCATTATGGGCGTATATTTCCTTATTTACGTACTGTTCTACGCTTCTTCCACGAATGTCTATTATAAAACTGTCAACGAAAACCCGTAACTCCTCCAGGGCAATCGCTTACGGACTTAGATTGAATTTGAAATTTGGAGAAGGAAGAGGTATAGCAATTATGAAACAGAACGTATTCATAAAATTTCAAGTTATAATGTTCATACTGGTCCTGGTTGGAGGAACTGTGATGATGACAGTTCGGCCATCGGATAAAGCGTATGCAGATCCGGCACTTACTGCCCCGGATACTGCGAAGATCGATGCGTTTGTAAAATCAATGATGGACAGACTGGACATTCCCGGGGTGGCTGTCGGCATCGTCAAAGGAGATCAGCCTGTCTACATGCAAGGATACGGAGTAGCGGGTTCCGACCAGCGTCCGGTAACTCCGCAGACGCCTTTTATTCTGGGATCGATCTCGAAATCCTTTACTGCTCTGGCCATCATGCAACTGGTCCAACAAGGGAAAATTGAACTGGATGATCCGGTGCGGCGGTATTTGCCGCAATTTGAGCTGGCCGACAAGGAAGCCTCCGGCCAAATCACGGTCAGACAACTGCTGAATCAGACGAGCGGTCTCTCTACTCATGATGGGCGGCGTGCGTTTGCCAATAATACTCCGACGATCGACCGGCTCATTGAAGACCTCAAAAACATATCGCTGACCGAACCCGTTGGCTCCAAATTTCAATACTCCAACTTTAACTACGACATATTAGGCGGAATTATTAAGGCTGTCACTGGCATGTCCTATGCCGACTATATTCAGAAACATGTTTATGACCCACTGGAGATGAAGAACAGCTTCACCTCTAAGACGGAGGCGAAGAAAAAGGGGATGGCATCAGGACATCAGTCTGTGTTTGGTTTTATGATGCCGACAGAACTGCCGTATAATCCGTCCATGCTTGCTTCCGGCTTTCTGATCTCCACCGCTGAGGATATGTCCAATTACTTAATCGCGCAAATCAATAAAGGCCGCTTCGAGGGTAGCGTAGTAGCAAGCGCTGACAGCATCGCCCAAATGCATAAGCCCGCCGTCCCTGACCCTTCGGGCGGGTACTATGGAATGGGGTGGCAGATATCCGATGGCGCTGTCTGGCATAACGGGGCTGTCCAAAATTTCGCTTCCGATATGCTGTTGGATGGAGACACAGGAATTGTGGTGTTGATCAATGCCCATGATTATTTTGTGCGTGGTTCAAAGTTTGGCATGATTGTATCGGGTATCCGCGACATTCTGCATCATAAGGAACCTTCGCTGGAGGGAGCGGACGGCGTCATCAGAACCAACATGATCATTGACCTTGCCGGCGTGGCGGCCATTATTTTACTGGGCTTGTCGGTATACAACCTATTCCGGTGGAATAAAAGATTCCGGCTCAGCCCGCTACGCATCACTCTTTTCATCTTGTGCCTGCTTATTTTTAATCTGGCGGTGCCTGCTGCCGTCTTATATGTCCTGATCCGATCTGCTGCAACTTGGAGTGTCGCCTTTTCGTTTCTGCCGGGGATTGGACATTTGGCCTTTGTACTGAGTATTCTGTCGCTATGCATCGGTGCGGTCAAAATGTTGTTGTTCGTACGCAGCATAGGTTTAAATCGGAAGGGAAGAACCGCCGGCAAAATTCATGGATAACCGGTCTGACGTGTAACTCCTCTATTCAAGTTGTTTTTTTTAGAATGAGACAGCAGCGATTCTTTGGTTATTGGAGGATCGCTGCTCGGCGTTGTTTAAGTAAGTTGTTGCTTATTCAATTAGCAATTCCTCAAGGTTATGAACTTGATTATTCAATCATCGGCTATGCTCCACCAGATTTTTGGTTAAAACAAATACAAAAAACAAAAAGTGTTCTGAACCCGCGGGCGCTGCTTGGAGAGACTGCGGAATCAAAAGATAAAAAGCGGGATCGGGCGTGGAAGTTGCAGAAAAATGAAGTGGCATTCACCCGAAAAAGTGGAATCAGTGAGAGCAGATATCCTATTTCCAACTATCGCTTGCTGGGAAACGGGAAGGGGGGATTTAAGTTCACTGTTTCCACTTGAGTTTGTTATGATTCAAGCACCAAATTAAAAAAATCCTGCACATTGTACAACAAATGCTGACGTTGTTAGCTCCAACCCTCATTTGTTCACTCCAAGACAAGCTGTCTTCTATGCCAGAAAATATACTTATAGTAGAGATCACTTATTGCAGTATTTTCAAATAAGGATCATGGTTCTTCGGGAAGTGGATGGTGAATTCGGTGAAGCTTCCTGCCTCGGATTCGCAGGAAATGTAGTGCCCCAGTTTTTTGGATAGCTCCTGGGCCAAATACAACCCCATTCCTGTTGATTTCGTATACGCGCGTCCATTGGTGCCAGTGAATCCGCGGTTGAACACCCGCGGCAGATCCTTGCGGTCAATCCCGATGCCATTATCACGTACAATAAGCAGTTTCTCATGCTGGGTAACCCGGGTAGCGAAGGATATTTCTCCTTGATCCCTGGTATATTTCAGGCTGTTCGTGATCAGCTGGTTGATAATGAAGGACAGCCATTTGGAGTCGCTTTGCACCATCGTGGATTGTACATCGAGCCGGATTTTGATTTTTTTGAAGATGAACGTCTTGGAGTGGGCTTTGACAGCTTCCTTGATTAGCAGCTCCAAATTGCAGTTCACGATTTCATAGTCCTGGTTGAAGGTGTCGAGCCTGGAATAATATAACGCCTGGTCGACGTAGTGCTCAATCCGTGATAACTCTTCTTCCAGACTGTTGTGATCGATCTCCGTCTGCTGCATCAACCGGAGCACGGCGATGGGCGTCTTCACCTCGTGAAACCAGGTAACGATAAAATCATAATGCTCCTTCTGCTGCATCTGCACTTCGTTCATGGCGCGGATATGCTGAATTTGCAGCTGTTCCATAGCTTCCCGGCAAACCTCGGCCTCCAGTGACAGCGGCTCCGTATCTTCATCGGCTATCCGGCGGAGGGTCTGCACATTCTTCATATAACGGTGAAGCAAAAAAACAGCAAGGCATAAAAGGACCAGCGCGAGCGCATAGAAGAAGGTTTTCCAGCGCCAGGGAATTTGCGGATCGGCAGCAAACACGGTAACCGTCAGAAGAAATGCGGCGCCGTACAGGAAAATATACGGTCTCTCATATTTCAGGAATCGCCAGAAGCTCATTCGATGATATACCCCATTCCCTTGCGGGTGACGATGAAATCCTCCAGCCCCAGCAACGCGATTTTGCGGCGCAGGCGATTTACGTTAACGGTTAGCGTATTGTCGTCAATGAATTGCTCATCGCTCCAAAGCACCTGCATCAAGCTGTCCCGGGATACGATTTTGCCGATATTTCTCATCATGGTCTGCAGAATAATGAATTCATTCCGCGACAGCTCTGCGGTCTGTCCCCCGTACTCGATGGAGGAGTTGGACAGATGAAAAATAAGCTGACGGTGAGCCATCTGCAGGCTCTCATCCTGGTAGGTGTAATTGCGTCGCAATAGCGCACTCACCTTCGCCACAAGCACGCCAAGGTCGAACGGCTTCTGCACAAAGTCATCCGCCCCCATATTAATGGCCATGATGACATCCATATTCTGATTGCGTGAGGACAGGAAAATAATCGGCACCTTGGAGACAGAACGTATTTGCTGGCACCAGTAAAACCCGTCGTACACCGGCAGGTTTACGTCGAGCAGCACCAGGTGAGGCTGACCTGCTGTGAACTCGTCCAATACCTGTTCAAAGGATGATATCTCGATGACCTCATATTTCCATTTGCGAAGTGTGTCGGCTACAATTCTTCTGATCTTCTCGTCGTCTTCCACAAGCATGATTCGAAACAATGTGATTCCTCCAGCTCAAAACATTTAATGCTGGTATTATATCATTTGTTTACACTCCTTGTGTGTCTTTCAGGGCAGCTGCACATAGAACGTAGCCGACTCCCCGACAACACTTTTGGCGTAGATTTTCCCTTTGTGCTGATCCACGATCGACTTCGCGATCGCAAGACCAAGCCCGTAGCCGCCTTGCTTGCGCGCCCGGGAAGCATCGGTGCGGTAGAACCGGTCGAAGATCCGCGGGAGATGCTCCGGGGCGATGCCCTCGCCGGTATTGGTAACGGTCAGCACCACATCGTTATGCTGTTTGCGCAAGGATAGGCTCACCTCACCTTTCGGGCCGGTATATTTCACAGCGTTGTCCAGCAGAATCATGACCACCTGCTTGATCTGCTCACTGTTGCCCTGAACGGTCAGATGAGGCTCAATATCATACTCCAGAGCAACGTTCTTCTCGAAGATTACAGCTTCCATCGTCAGAATGATATTCTCGACCGCTTCGCTGATGTCAAAAGGGGTATGGATCATGCCCGTCCGCGAATCATCTATCTCTGTTAAATAGAGCAAGTCATTCGTCAGCTTGGCCATCCGCTCTGTTTCCGACTTGATATAGTGCAGCCACTTCGACTGCTGGTCAATCGTGTCCTCCCCATTGGAGAGCAGCACATCGGTATTGGTACTAATGATGGCGAGCGGTGTCTTCAGCTCATGGGAGGCATCGGCGATGAACTGTTTCTGCTTATCAAAGGCTTCTTTGACCGGCTGGATTGAGCGGTTGGCAAAATACCGGCTGGTGAAATAGAGAATAATCAGCATGACCACGCCTACGATAGTAAAAGTATAGTTGAGATTGGTCAGAATCTCCTGCCGGGCGGTGATGTCGAGGAAGACCAGCATATGTCCGTCAGTGGTTGGCTGTATCTCAAAGGTCCAGTCGCTGCCGTCGAGGGTGAAGCGCCCGGTATTTTTGCCTGCGGATACCGCTTCCTGCAGCGCCTGCTGATAGAACTCGTCTTCCATGGTGAATTGTGATTTTGGCGTCCCTGTTTGGTTCCACTGATCATCCGTTTCAATCATGAAGGACACGGAACGTTCCGGCGGGGGATTTCCGCCGCCCATGCTGCCCATGTCCCCGCCATCCGGCAGCGGCATTCCGGTGACAGTGCCGTTATCCCGCGGCCCGTCAGAATTATTGCCCTTCCGTTTCTGGTACAACTCTACACTCCGGTGCAGCTCCATTTCATTCTTAGCCTGCACATCCAGGTAGGAAATGATGTAGATGGCGGCGAAGGCAGCAAGCATCATCACGGAGATAGTGACCAGATTGACGATCAGGAACCGGTTTCTGAGCTTTTTGAACATCAGGTATTCACCTCTAATACATAGCCGACGTTCCGGATTGTGCTGATGCGTATAGCCGAACCCAGGAACGTGAGCTTTTTGCGCAGAAAAGAGATATAGACCTCCACATTGTTATGCTCTGCCTCGGAATCGAATCCCCACAGCTTCTCAATAATCTGCTCCTTGGAGGTTACGGATTGTTTCCGTATGATCAGCAGCTCCAGCAGCTCACTTTCCTTGAGGTTCAGCTTCATTTCCTTGCCGTTCACCGTAAGCCGCAAATTGGTCGTATTCAGCTCCAAATCCCCGAACTTCAGCGCATCATCCGGCAGAACCTCGCCTTTGCGCCGCAGCACCGCCCGTATCCGGGCCAGCAATTCCTCTGATGAAAAAGGTTTGGCGATGTAGTCATCAGCCCCATAATCGAGCCCAGTTACCATATCCGTAATTTCGCCTTTGGCGGTCAGAAAAATGACAGGTGTAGCCACTTCCTTATTCCGGAGCGCCCTCAGCAAGCTGATTCCATCCATCTCCGGCATCATGATGTCGAGCAGCAGCAAATCATAGATCCCGCTTAATGCATAATCAAGTCCCGATCTGCCGTCATGCACGGCGTCTACCGAATAATTATGTTTCTTCAAGATTTGCGTGACGGCCTCCGCCAGATGCACCTCGTCTTCTACTATTAATATTCTCATAGGGTTAAACATCCTCTGCATAAATTATGTGCTTGCTGCTTACGCAATTATAACAAGATTACCTTTAGCGAACCTTAATGTTCTTCATATATAGCAAACGCCGCTATGTCCCCTTTTGTTAAGCCTGTGTAAAAAATTAAACCTGTGTAAAACCATTTAAGCTTCACTAAAGGTTCGGGGACTAAGATACATTCATAAGCAAGCGGGACACACGAAATATTCGAATAAGAAAGGATCTGAACCCCATGGCGATCGAAGTTTTCAACCGATATGAGAACAAGTATTTGTTCGACAATGAGGCCTACCACCACCTTTACAATGAATTGCTTCAATATATGGAGCCTGACGATTACAACAAGCAGCATGAATATTACTCCATCACCAATCTGTATTATGACACGGCGCACCATACGCTGATCCGCAACAGCCTGGCTAAACCGAAATACAAGGAAAAGCTTAGGTTAAGAGCTTACGGGATACCAAGTGGAGAGACGAAGGTGTATCTGGAGATTAAGAAAAAGGTGTTCGGCCTGGTCAACAAAAGAAGAACTTCGCTGACACTGCACGAGGCATATGATTTTGTCCGCACAGGAGTTGAACCGGAATACAAGGATTATATGAACAAGCAGGTTATTGAGGAAATCAAATACTTCCTGACACGATATGATCTGCAGCCTATGGTGTATCTGTCCTATGACCGCAAAGCGATGTTCTGCAAAAATAACCGCGATCTCCGCATCACGTTCGACACGAATATCCGCAGCCGGCGGTACGATCTCAAGATGGAGCATGGCACTAACGGCGAACCGCTGATGGAACCGGGCCAATGGCTGATGGAAGTGAAGGCGGAAAAAACGATCCCGGTATGGCTCTCTAAAATGCTCTCCGAGCACCAAATGTACCGCACGAGCTTCTCCAAATACGGCAATGAATATAAAAAAATGCTAAGAAACAGTAAAACAGAAAGTGAGAGTGTCCTGTATGCTTGATAACCTCTTTTCGGCGGCTCTGACGAGTACAGAATTAACGTTCACAAACGCCATTTTAACCATCCTGACCGCTATCGCCCTGGGCGCGATTATTAGTCTGACCTATATGAAAACAAGCCCGACGGGATATTCGCAAAGCTTCACGCTCACGATGGTGCTGTTGCCGGTCATTGTGGCTATCATCATCCTGCTGATCGGCAGCAATGTCGCCAGAGCCTTCAGCTTGGCCGGGGCGTTCTCGATCATCCGCTTCCGAAGTGCACCGGGTGATCCTAAGGATATCACCTTTGTCCTGTTCACCATGGCCTCCGGCCTTGCCTGCGGCGTAGGCGCATTCGGTTACGCTGCACTATTTACCATTATTCTCTGCATTATTATGTTTATCCTGAACCGCACAGGTTTTGGTGTGAGAAAAACAATGCAAAAAACGCTGAAAGTGACCATTCCCGAGAACCTGGGTTACGAGGAGGCTTTCGCAGAGGTTTTTGCCAAATTCAATGTCGCTTATGAACTGAAAAAGATCCGCACCACTGAGCTTGGCAGCTTATATGAACTGGTCTATGCCGTGACGATTGATGAACACACGAGCCAGAAGGAACTGCTGGATGCGATCCGCTGCCGCAACGGCAACCTGGATCTGTCACTGACGATGAGCCCGACTCTCACAGAATACTAGAAGAATGAAGGGATTGATTGATATGAATAAATTTATCATGGGAAGTAAAGTAGGACTGGTGCTGTTGCTCGCTGCTGTAATGTCAGCTTGCGGCGCAGCCAGTTCCGCAACACAATCGGCCTCGCCCCCTGCAACAACAGCAGCCGTAACGACGGCATCCGCGCAGAGCACAACGGCTTCCAGTGTACAGCTGGCAAGTGTCAAGGCAGCGGATCTGGTTACCTTTGACGAAGAAGATACCGCTACAGCATGGAACGCGGACAGCTCCACCGCGATAGTGCTGAATGGAACGGGCGCAACCGTTAGCGGTTCAGGCGCAGCAGCCTCCGGGGGAATAGTGACCATTACAGCGGCAGGTACTTATGTAGTCAGCGGAACGCTGAATGAAGGACAGATTATTATTGATGTTCAGGATAAAGGAAGTGTTCATCTCGTGCTGAACGGCGCTACGCTTCATAACAGCAGCAGCGCACCGGTCTACATTAAGGAAGCAGGCAAGGTCATTATGACCCTGCAGGAAGGCACGGACAACAAGATTACCGACGGAACCACCTATATCTTGGCTGATGACACTACCGATGAGCCAAGTGCGGCTATCTTCAGCAAGGCAGACCTGACGATTAACGGAACAGGCAAGCTGTCGGTTACCGCCAGCTACAAGGACGGAATCACCAGCAAGGATGACCTGAAGATTGTATCGGGCACGATTGAAGTGCAGGCAGCCGATGACGGGATTGTCGGCAAAGATCAGATCGCCATTCAAGACGGCACAATGACTATCAATGCCGAGGGAGACGGGATCAAATCCACTAACGATGAGGATGCCGACAAAGGATTCATTGCCATTACGGCCGGAACGTTTGATATTGTGGCCGGCAACGACGGAATCCAGGCCGAGACAACGCTGGTTGCTGATGGAGGGACATTTAACCTTCTGACGGGCGGCGGCAATGCTAACGCCGAAGTGAAGACAGGCGACCAAGGAGGAGGCATGGGAATGGGCGGCGGCCGGGGTATGAGAGGTACTCAGGCTCCCGCAGCCGGTACGGGTTCGGGCCAGGCACCGGCAGATCAGGCAGCCGAACCTGCCGCAACCGCTGGAACCGCTGCGACGACTGCAACGAGTGACACGACAGCGGCATCCGCTGATACGGCAACTGCAACAGAAACCGAATCCACGAGCGCTAAAGGGCTGAAAGCCGGAGGAGATCTTACGGTGAACGGCGGAAGCTTCACGATTGATTCCGCCGATGATGCGGTGCACAGCAACAGTAATGTCTCCATATCGGGCGGAGAACTCCAGATTGCTGCAGGAGATGACGGTATTCATGCGGATAGCCTGACAAGCCTGTCGGGTGGAACGGTTAATATTACAAAGAGCTATGAAGGAATTGAAGGTGCGAATATCACCATTTCAGGCGGTGAGATTGATGTGACTGCGTCCGATGACGGTGTGAATGTTGCCGGAGGCAATGACGATAATTCTGCGGAAGGAACACAGAGACAGGATCAGTTCACCAGCTCCGGCAACAACCTGCTCACGATTAGCGGAGGCACACTAACCGTTGATGCTGCAGGGGACGGATTGGATTCGAACGGATCGGTCGTGATGACAGGCGGTACTGTGATCACCAATGGACCAACTGCTGATGGCAATGGCTCTTTGGATTATGACGGAACCTTCGAGATCACCGGCGGTTATCTGGTAGTAGCGGGAAGTGCGGGTATGCTTCAGGCTCCAAGTGATGCATCCAGCCAATACTCGATCGCCATGACGTTCACGGATTCGCAGGAGGCTGGCCAACTGGTCCATCTGCAGGACAGCGACGGCAATACGATTGCTACGTTCGCTCCATCGAAGAGCTACAGATCAGTAGTCATCAGCTCGCCGGATCTTAAAGAAGGCGGGTCGTACACCCTCTCCACCGGCGGAAGCTCGACAGGTACGGCAGTGGATGGCCTGTACAACGACGGCGCTTATAGCGGCGGTACCGAAGCGGTATCCTTCGACATCTCCAGCAGCGTAACCTGGTTGAATGAATCCGGAGTAACCACTGCCACGAGCGGTATGGGCGGCGGCATGGGTGGCGGCCGAGGCGGCGGCGGAACGAGACCTGAAGGCGGATTTGGCGGCGGAGGTACTCCACCGACCGGAGCTGAGGGCGAAGTTCAGCAGTAAAAGAAGGTAGTACAATGCAGCAAGCAGCACGTCTCCGGTCAGCGGAGGCGTGCTGCTTGCTGTTTCTCCTACATGAAATCGAAGAAATAACGGATGACATGGAAGAAGACCGGCGAGGTGTAAGTCAGGCTGTCGACCCGGCTTAAATAGCTTTTTTTGAGCGCGTCGAACTTGTCATCATCTCCGATCAGCAAATCCCGTTTCAGCACGGAAACCGTTAAGCTGCCGAAGTAACCGCTGAGACTGATCAGCATGCCGGACAAAAGTCCGAAGGTCGGGTTAAGCGGCGTCAGGTAGGGATAGATCAGATAGGATCCCCCTGTTGTGACCACAAATGCGCAGATGAACCCTTCCCAGGTCAGGTTGGGGTTGGCGGTCGGAACCACCTTGTGTTTGCCGAAATAGATCGAGGCCAGATAATGAATGACATCATTGAGCTGGGTTAATACGACCAGGAACAGGACGAGTCCGGCTCCGTATTCCGGGGTGGCAAATTGAAAGTAGGCCAGATGGCTAAGCCCGAACACCATCAGCATAAGTCCCCATTGGGTGGAGCTGACGCTGCGCAGAAAGCCGAGCGTGCCTTTGTTGATCAGCCGCGGGAGCGGCAGGAGCAGAAATACATACACGGGAATGAAGACGATAAACATCCCGTACCACTCAATATAAATCCAATAGAACTGCAAAGGAATCGCCAGATACGCCCAGAGGAACAGCCGGCGGTCGGCTTTTCGGGTCCGGATCATCGAGAAATATTCCTTTAGGGCGAAGAAAGTGAGCGCCATCAGCGACAGCAGCGAGACGACCGGATTGAACAAGGTGGCCAGACAGAAGATAAGGAGCATGCCCCACCAGGTTTTGATGCGGAAGCCGATGCCGGTATAGTCCTTGTTCTTTTGGAGTCTGCTCACTACAACATAAATTAAATGGATGGCCGAAAGGGCAGCGAAAATAAGCACTAATGTTAATAAGGAGCGGTCTATAGCTATCACCAACTTGTCGCAGGGTAGGATTCCATTAAAGGAATCATATGTTATTATGAAGGAAACTTCCAAACTTGATAAGGGGAAATTTTGTAAATGACAGGTAATCAATCGGTCTTTATCCTGCTTACGAATACCGGCACGTTATTTACGAAGCTCATTCAAGGCTACACGAAAGCGCCGTATAATCACGCCTCGGTCGCTTTTGACCGCGGGCTTTCGGAAATGTACAGCTTCGGGAGAAAACATCCAAGCAATCCCCTGAACGGCGGATTTGTGAAGGAGGATGTTCAGACAGGCACATTCAGCAAATATCCGAATACAACATGCGTCATCTACGAGCTTCAGGTCACGGACCGTGAGGTGGAGAAAATGAAACGTGTGCTGCACATCTTTATCCGCAGCCAGCAGAAGTATCTATATAACATCCTCGGTGTTATCGGTATCGCACTGAAGGAGCCGGTCGAATTCAGCAACTCTTACTTTTGCTCACAATTTGTTGCGGAAATTCTGGACCGTTCCGGCATCAAGCTATGGAACAAGCTTCCAGCGCTCGTTACGCCCGATGATTTTCGGCAGAGCGACCGGCTGCAGTTGATTTACGAAGGGAAATTAAATCAGTATAAGCCTGGAGTATGAGGAGGGGATAGGGTATTCCCCTGGGAGTGCCCGCTACTCCTCTTCAGGCACGATTACCTGAACATAACGGGGAAGGGTGCTTAACCGGATCGGCAGAGCCGGGCCCTCTTCGCCATCCACATTGGTCCGGACGGGGGCGGGTGAGCTTACGGTGACATGGCTGGCCGTGAAATAAATGACATCCTTATGATCCTTCAGGTTGCCCAGCAGCAAAGAGATGCTGACTGTAAGCGTATTGAAGATATTGAGGTCTTTGATGATAAAGCAGTGAAGCAGGCCATCGTCAACTTGCGCACCCGGCGCCAGCTTTTCGAATCCGCCTACAGAGTTGGTAAGAGCGGCAACGAATAACGGAGATTCACCTTCCCATATCCCGCCATCATACTGGATGGTCAAGGAATGAGCCGGGTTGCCGCTTCCGGCAAGCTCTTTGAAGCCTTCCTTGAAATAGGCAAAGGCTCCCAGCCTTGATTTGTCATCTGACGATACGCCTGACAGTGTTTCGGCGAGTGAACCGGCGGCGACGACGTTTCCGAATAACCGGTCATTTAGGCGGCCGGCATCGACTGGTTGAATCCTGGAGGATGTGAGTGCAGCGATGGCCTGTCCGGGATCCAGGGGAACCTGCAAAGCGCGGGCAAAATCATTGACCGTTCCAAGCGGAACTATACCCAGCCGCGGGCGGTGCTCCTGATCAATCAGCCCGTTAATGACTTCATGGAGCGTGCCGTCGCCGCCGATGGAAACGACCAGCTCATAACCTTCCCGGCATGCAGTAATGCAGAAGCGGGTGGCGTCGCCTTCTTTTGCCGTCTCATTGACCGTAACCATGTATCCGTTATTCTGTAGAATCTCTTCTGCCTGACTAATATATTCGAGCGCGTCCTCCTTGCCGGAGGAGGGATTAATGATAATCATAGCCTGCTGCATGCACAACATCCTTTCTGTCCAGCTGATATAGGATTCGTTGCATACCTTTACCCGAAAATACCGGCTTTGATCCTACGCTCAAATCATTTATTTCCGCATGGCTACAGCAGCTTGGAGTTAAGCCAGGGAATCAGGATGGGCAGGACGTGTGACGCCTGCATGGCCCCGGTATGGTCGAGCTCTGGCAGCACCGAGACCTTCCAGCCCAGCGCTTCGAGCTCTTCGCGCTGCCGGAGAAAAGGCCCGGCGATGTCGACCCTCACACCTCCCCAGCGTTCATCATAATCAATAGTATCGGCAGCCCCGGCAAAACACATCCGGGGACAGCTGAGCGCGGTTTGCGCAGCATGGTCATCGAATGGCTGCAGCGCCTCATACAACGTGACGAACTGCCGCGTCTGGGCTTCGTTCAGGGTGACTTCCACTGTGGACCAGTCGAAGTCGTCCCAGGTTTCGCTCTGGCTCTCCGGCGAAGGGGCCGGATGCTGATGTGAGGCTTGAGACAGCTCATGCGCAGCCATCGTTACCCGGAGCATCTCCTTGTAGGGTCCGCCGATGGGAGGGAATCCTCCCATGACAAGCGCGGTAATGCGGTCTGTACGAAGAGCCAGCTGCAGTCCGCTAAGCGCCAGCCAAGAGTAGCCGTAATAGGCGAATTGGGGCGCTTGCGCAGCATCGGCAATGGACAGAAATTCCTTGGCAATGTTGGCGGGTGTCAGCGTATCCGGCTTCGGCTTGCTCTGGACATGCCCTTCATAGTCAAAGGCAATAACCCGGTATTTACCGCTGAGCGCGTCGATCAGTGAACGTCCCAGTGCCGGATCAGCCCCCCATTTGAGCATTTCCGCTGCCTGGGGACCTATAACAGGATACGGATTAACCGGCAGTAGCAGGTTCGGTCCGTCACCCGTAATTACGACCTCGATTTTACTTCCATCATGCAATTTTGCTGTAAGCATGATCAGCCCTCCATTTCAGCTATTTGTTACTGCATAATCTATTACACCAACCAATATACAACATTGATGCAAGAGAGAAGCTTTAGCAGAAGGCCCCTTGCCCCCAGAGGTTAAATTATTCCCGAAGGCTATCACAGCACTTTAAGGTTATGATTGAAGGTTTGCCATCACGGGGCAGTTTTGCTACTGTTACAATCATCAGGTATGCAAAGAGGTGAACGGCAGATGGTTATATACAAACCGGCTGAAATCGCCAAGGCGCTTGGCATCAGCACCAGTGCATTAAGACATTACGAGGCTTGGGGCGTGGTTCCGCCACCGGAACGGGCTCCGAACGGCTATCGGTTGTACACCGGGCTGCATATGGCGTATTTCCGTTGTCTTCGGTCCATGGTTCCCGGCTTTGGCTACCCGCTGACCTATGAGGTGCTTCGGCATATTCAGAAAGGGGAGCTGGACACTGCCTTATGGCTGGTAAGCGCCGAGCAGGCCCGTTTGCAGGAAGAGAAAGTCACCGCGGGCAGAACGCTTGCTTTGCTGCAGGACCCCGGACTCCATCCGGTTATGGGTAAAGGAATGAAGCATAAGATGAGCATCGGAGAAGTGGCGGCTATCACGAATGTGCAGACCTCCGCCATCCGGCACTGGGAGAAGGAAGGGCTGCTGTCCCCGGAGAGAAATCCGGAGAACGGCTACCGCCTGTACACTCCGGTACACGCAAGGCAAATCATGCTGATTCGAACGCTTAGAACCACGGTGTATTATTTGGATAAGATGAAAGAGCTGGTGCAAGCCCTGGAGCAGAACAGTGTGGAGAAGCTGAAGGAGGTTACAGTGGAAGCAATGGTCAAAATTGACCGGCGCAACCGTCAGCAATTTAACGGAGTGCATAAACTGGTGGAGTTATGTGTAGAGGCCGGATTCATGGACGGGAGCGAGGTTTCGCTTACACTGAACAGGCCAACTTACACTAAAGATCATTAAGGAATAATAAATAGAAGCGCCGAAGCCCCAAAGGGTGTCTCTGACGCTTCTTTGTGCTTTGTTGTGGAGGGCACAGATTTATAATTCCCTGCTGCGTCTCTGATGGGAATCAGCATAGGCGGTGCGGCGGTAACCTGGATGGACGCCGGACAGATCCTCGATGGCATCTACCGCTTGCGCAGCAAGGCCGGACGGGTGTAACTCCTTATCAGGAAGAGCACCTGATGAATTCGTCTCTTTCATGTTCGTAGTCCCTCCTCGTTTCATTTCACGGTCTAATCAGCCCCTCAATTATTACCACATTATTTTTTTTCTTAAACCCGGAGCAGCTTATCAAGCATGATGTCTTTCATTCTTTTACACATGACTGGGATCGGTAGAGCTGAATAATTAAAAAAAAACTAATGAAAATTCGATATATTAAAAGTAAGGATGAATAAAGCTTGGGAGCAGTATTTGTATTGAGTCCGGGTCTAGCAATTAGGGGGATATAGAAAATGAATAAGGTGGATTCACTTGAGAATATTGTAGCGTTAATTCCGGTGCTCAAAGCAGCCGTTCCGGCGGACCTGTCTATCGCAATATGCGATCTGGAGAAATTTATTGCTTATTGGCCGGGGGAGGATATTAATCTGAATATTAAAGTGGGGCAATCTTTGCATCCGGAAGAGCCGCTGACTGGGGTTATTCAGAGCAATATCCCGCTGAGAGCCGAGGTGCCTGCGGAGTTTTACGGGTTTGAGTTCACGGGGACGGCTACGCCGCTTCATGACCGGGAGGGACAGGTCATCGGGGGGATAGCAGTGCAGCTGAGGCGTCAGAGTGAGCTGAGAAAGATATCGGATCAAATCTCAAGCTCGCTCACCCAGGCCGCCGCAAGGCTTGGTGAGGTAGCTGAAGGTTCCAATGAGCTGGCGGGTTTCACCCAAAAGCTGCTGGGGCTTGCACTACGCACCGGGGAGCAGGTGAACGAAACTGATCAGGTGGTCTCCATTATCAAGAATGTTGCCAGCCAGACGAACCTGCTCGGCATTAATGCGGCTATCGAAGCCGCCCATGCCGGAGATAAAGGCAGAGGATTCGGTGTTGTCGCGGGTGAAATCCGCAAGCTGTCGAATGAAACCGTGAATTCTACCAAACGGATTCAAGACACATTGCTGTCGTTCAAAGAGGCAACATCGCAAATGGGAACTTCCATTGAACGCATTGCCTCAATTATTCAGGAGCAGGCGGAGTCCTCCGAGCAGATGTCCGCGTTTATTGATGAGATTCAGGGAATGTCTGAGAAGCTGAATGAGTTTGCCAAGAAACTGTAGGCTTTAGGGGGACAGCATCTTACATATGGCATAAGGAAGTGTTCGCATTCTCTAACCCATACAGGATTCTTTTCCCGCTCTCCTTGGCAATCCGCACCATTTCATCAGCGCCTTGAGAAGGCCCGCCGATCCGCAGGACGGCATCGCAATGGCTGAGCAGCCGCACGGAGGAAGGGTGGAACATTTCATTGAACACCTCGTCGCCGATGGCTGTTGAGCCTGCCGCCTCCATCAGCGGCAATGCGTACCACTCGCCCAGCACCGGCAGATGGCCGAGCCTGTACACCAGCAAGGCAGCTTCATTCATGGCTTGCAGATTAGCTGCAATTAATGCCGGATCGTCTCCGGTACCTGAGCGGTAGGGACCGGCAATGAGGATGTGCAGAGGTTTCGGCTCCTCCGGTTCGACCAGCCGGTGAAGCTTCGCATGCTGCAGCAAAAGAATGGTCTTGGCATCCCTGATTTCACCGCTCTCCACCAGCTCCATCGCTTTGTCAAACGGAAGCTCCAGCACTTCGATGTTCTCCTGTTCCTCATCCAGTCCGCCGCCCCGCCCTGTCTTCATCTCGTCGGAATATTCCGCGACGAATAAATGCAGCATCTCCGTTACCGAGCCCGGCGACATATACACTCCGCCGATACTGTGCACCTCCGACAGGCGGTAGCCGGTCTCCTCCTCGGCTTCGCGCTGGATGCATTCTTCCGGGCTGTCCTGATCCAGCAGTCCGGCGCAGGCTTCGATCAGCATGCCGGATGTATTACCGTTAATATAGGTAGGCAGACGGAATTGCCGGGTCAGGACAACCGTCTGCTTCTTGCGGTTGTAGAGCAGAATGGCTGCGCCGTTGCCACGGTCATAAGCCTCGCGCTGCTGCTCTTCCCAGGTCCCGTCGCCGCTCCGATAATCCAGGGTGTATTTCTTCAATGTATACCAGTTGTCAGATAGCAGGTCAATTTGCTTGATTCGCACGTTAGGGTTCATAGGTAAAGCCTCCTTTTTTTGTTGGATCCAGCCGCTACGTCATAGTTTGCGGCATGTAAACACGCCCATATCCTTGGTAATCACCAGGCTTCCCTGGTCCGCCATCTTACGCTCTACAAAAGCCATAAATTGTTCCAGTGTCTCACCCTTCAGCACCTTGCCCGCATTCATGGGTGTAGAGGTCATATAGCTGATCAGCGGACCGGTTTCCGTCACAACAAGAGAATCAGGATAACGTTCAACCCGTGCAGCCGGGAACCAGGGCTGCAATAGCTCTGCGCCATTATCCAGGTTGAATTGTTCCAGTGTGTCATCCAGTACCCGGAGGGCTGGATCGAATTCGCGGGCGAGTTCTTCCATCTCCCGCAAGTGCCGGCTGCTCATCGTAGAGGCGAAGAAGCTTCCCCGGGGGCTAAGCACTCTGGAAATTTCCGTGAATGCCGGCGTCAATTGCTCCACATGGTACAGCATGTGATTGGCAATCACGATCTGAAATTCGTTATCCGCAAAAGGCATGGCCATAACATCGGCCTGGCGGAACTGAAATCTTCCAGCCGCCGCCCCAAGTGCGCTGCGCGCAGCTTCCAGCATCCCCGGGGAGGCATCAGCAAGCGTGATCTCCAAGCGGGGCGGAATCCCCTCCCGGTTTCGAACCCAAAGAGCCGCATCGCCGCAGCCGATATCCAGCACCTGCAAAGGAAGGGTAGAGGATGAACGCAGTTCCTGCGTTGCCTCCAGCATGTATTCAAAGAACCAGCTGTGCCACCCTTGCGGATTCGTACTGAACTGATCATACAGCCGGGTTCGCGCCTGCAGCCGGGCGGCATTCTGATACTGCCGGCCCCAATCCCTTTCCGTGCGGATCATGTGGATGATCCGGGCCAGCTCTTCCCAGTCCGCTACCTGCTCCTGTTGCTCCATATAGTCCATGGAGGCGTCGATGGCCTGGACCACACTCTCCATATGATGTATTTTCTGGCGGATAAGCTGCTTCTGGAGCTGTAGAGCGCTGCGCAGATCACTCCCGCTGCCGATCTCCATCACGGTGCCCATTTCTTCCAGGGAAAGCCCAATGAATTTAAGCACCGAGAGCTTCTGGAGTCTGGCGATATCCTCCTCGTTATACAGGCGGGTGTCTCCTTCGAAATGGGAGGGCTTCAGCAGTCCGATCCGGTCATAATACCGCAGCGCCCTGACGGTCACCCCGGTTATCCGGGAGATTTGTCCGGTGGTTAAACCTTTGTGCATCCTGTCCATCACCTCAACTTTGCGGCAGAATAACAATCATTACTTCAAGTATAACGGGTGACGCAACGTCACCTGCAAGAGATAAATTCATTTGGAATGAAGAAAATGGCTGGAATGGTGCCACCCACAGTCTTGATTTAGCAGCTGTAAAGCTTCTGTAAAGGCGCTTTTTGTTGTATAAATTGTGCAATCTGAAAGGTTGTAAATACGCTTGGTGATACGTAGGCGCGTTGTCTTTCTGCTCGCGTTATGGTGAACACTGTGAGGAATACTGCACGAAAAGTAACCTTACATCCGCTACAAGTTGCTAAAGCGGAATGAAGGGTAAAGATGCACTTGAATTGGCCGTATGCGGGCCAGAGGATTAAATAATAATAGAGGTCCCGTTGCCGTTATCTCTCAAGTGAACCAGCTTGTTCACCCCTTATATAGAATGAACTTGAAACTTGAAGAAAGAGAGCGGAGCGACGGAGGGGGATTTTGGAACTGTAGGAGCGATAGCGACCGCCTTTGTCTTCGGATTTCAACCGCAAACAGCGGTCATAATCAAGGAATCGGAAGACAACAGCGGCCGGAAGTCCAAATATTCACCGTAGTTGCGACTAACCCTTTACTCTAAACTTTTCAGTTCAATCTATATAGGGTGATCTTGTTCGCTTAGTGCTGCCAACGGCGAAAAGACAACACCCCCTCAAAGGGCGCAGTAAGGATCTAATTCATGCGCCTTGGAGGGGGGGGAATTGTTCTATAGAATTCTGCGGGCAGTCACAAACCGTTTTCTCCACTGGCCGTCAAAGGCTTCAACGTGAACATTCAGGTCTTTGGAATAGGTATGCAAAATCTGATTGTTTCCGGCATAGATGGCCACATGGCCGATATCGAGGCCGCGTGCGCTGAAGAACAGCAAATCACCTTTGCGCAAGGAGTCGATGCCGACTTTCTTGCCCTCTTTGGCCTGGTCGTAGGATACGCGCGGAAGCTCAATGGACAGGGTGTCTCCGAATAATCGCTTCACAAACGAAGAGCAGTCAAAGGTTTTCGTCTGATCCGGAGAAGCACCGAATTCATACGGGGTGCCTAGATAGGTCTTTCCGTAAGATATCAGCGCATCGGCCTGCTTATCCAGCAGAGAAGCACTGGTATAATCGCTGTATTTCGGTTTCGCCGATATGTACCCTCTTTGGTTGTCTTCGGTCTGCACTTCCAGCCATAAAGCGTTAACCTCACGGATCACATGAACCTTCGCACCGCTAGGCAGCATTTCTGACTGGACGGAGCCGCTTTGGGCATCCGGGGCACTCCGCAAGTTGACACCCCAGAGGATGGAGGTTTCATAGGTTATTGGAGAAAAGATCCGCACTGACTGGGTAACCGGCTCCCATGTTACGCTGCTTCCGAGTGCTTCGCTGACGAAGCGCAGTGGAATCAAAGTGTAGCCATCTGTAATTTGACCGGGAACATCCAGCTGGAGCGATTGCCCATTCAACTGGGCGGTGGTATCCCCGATGCGGTAGGTTAGCTTCTTGTCACCCTTGGTGGCAGTAACGATCTTTGCCGTGTTATTCCAATTGAGCTTGGCCCCTTGCTCTTCGAACAGTCCGCGCATTGGAACCAGTACAGCACCGCGTAGGCTGACCGGCGGAACCTCGGCTTGGAGCTGCCTGTCGTCCAAATAGATGGAGATCTTCTTCGGCGTGATTTGCGTCTGGGTCACTGTGTCTGCATGAGCAGAAGCCGAGTAGAAGAGGGACAGGCCCAATAAAGAGAATAGTACAGTTTTGCTTTTCGTCATGTATTCATCACCTTACTGATAGATTTGATTCTATACAGTTGGACGATGACAAGCCGAAATGGTTTTGTGTTAAATGTTGGTAACGGAACTTCCGCTCAATAAAATACTTTCTCCTGCAGCAGATCGAGCGCGTGCTCGATCTCTTTGCGTTCCTCTGCTGTAACATGTGCGAGGCGGTCAGCAAACCGGACGGCGATGTGCTGGAAGGCCTCGTTCATCATGGTTTCGCCTTCAGGAGAGAGGGTGATGCCTTGCTTGCGCCGGTCGGCGGGATCGGTGATTTTGTGACATAGATGTTTTTCGCTTAATTTCTTCAGCTCACGGCTCGTGTTGGGCATGGACATATGCATGCATTCGCTGATTTCGCTGAGCGTGACGGGCTGGCTGACGGCAATGTATTCAAGAATTTTATACTGAACAGGCGTTAGCGCCTCGGATTTCACGTCTTTGGAAATATCGCTTGTTATTTGATGGACAGCGGTGGTGAAAGTCACGAATTTCTGGAATAAATTATTCTGGTCCATAGGATCACCTCTACATGACACCATAGCAAAATAATTATCAAAAAACAATTATCATTTGACAACTAAATTCGGGATATGTTACTCTTTTGTTATCAAATGATAAGTAAAGGGGCAGCGCATATGAACACACTGGTTATTTATACACATCCGAATCACAAGAGTCTCAGTTATGCTTTTTTGCAGGAAGTGATCCGCGGGAGCAAGGAGAATGGCAAGATCAAGGAAATTAAGGTGCTGGATTTATATGAGGAGGGTTTTGACCCGGTGCTGGTCTTTAATGAGCACAAACGCAGGAGGGATATGCATAGTGATCCGGCATTGGCGAAGTACAGGGAACAGCTGATCTGGGCGGACCAAATCGTGCTGGTCTACCCGATCTGGTGGGGACGGCCTCCGGCAATGCTCATGGGCTATATTGATCAGATGTTTGCTTCGGGATTTGCGTACAAGGATAAGGGCGGGCTTCTGCCGGAAGGGCTGCTGAAGGGAAAATCGGTGGTATGTGTATCCAGCATGAAAGGTCCGGCGCATTATCCGCTGCTGTGGCTGAATAATTCGCACAAAGCCCTGATGCGTAAAGCGCTGTTTAACTACGTGGGTATCCGCAAGGTGAAATTCTTCGAGTTCGGCAGCATGGAGAGCCCGCGGGGCAAGCACGCGAAGAAGCTTCAGCAGGTGTACCGCTATTTCAAAACGGTCAGTGCATAAGCGGCTCTCCGTTCTGAAAGATCACTCCCCGTGCCCGCCGGTCATTTGGCGGGCGCGGGAGCCGGGCGGTTAATCAATCGCCCGCAAACTCCAGTGATTGTCTGCGTCCTTCATGAAGTAGTAGAACGAATTAGGCTCTTTTATTTCACCGCTGTCTTTGACTTTTCCTCTAATTTCTACGATTACTCTTCCTTCTTTATCTTGTTCAACGGTACCTATAGTATCAAAATAATAATCTCTCCCGAACAAATACATAAATGCATCCGCGGACTGACTGTCCTTGAACACGCTGCGGAAGGACTCCTCCTTTTTATTAGCCAAGGCCTCCAATGTTATATTCAATAGATTCTTAATCTCCTCGTTAAATAAGGGATCTTCGATCGAATCTAAATCTAGAAACACACCTGTAGTAAAATTCCCCTGACTGGGCTGAGGGGTAATTGCAGGTTGATCAGTCGCTTGTGCGGTTGGTTGAGCCGTTGCCTGAGGGGATGCCGAAATCTCAGTTTCAGCGTTCACCGCTTGCAATGCAGCATTTGTGCCGGATTTATCACTACAAGATACCATAATTCCAATTGTTAAGATTCCAGCCAACGAATAAACAATCAGCTTGTTCATGGATAACCTCCTAAAAGTTTTGTGAGCATAACATCCTTGAATCGACTTTGTACAAAACTCACTTCGGAAGCATGAGCTTCAGTATTTATTTATACAGACGCTGTAAAAGCGGAGTAGTTCGCTTTTTTTTGAAAATAATAAAGGCGGGAAACAATATATTTGACATTTCGTCTACATGTAACTACAATAGTTACAGGATCAACGAAACCTCAACACAGCATGAAATACAATACGGCATTCAAATAAATATATCCAAATGGAGGAATTGACATGACAATCGCATTAACAGGAGCAACAGGACAATTTGGTTCTATCGTAGCAGAAACCTTGCTGAAATCCGTACCGGCTGAGAAGCTTGTAGCCAGTGTAAGAAACCCGGAGAAGGCTGAGAGCCTGCGGGCCCGTGGAGTCGACGTCCGTCATGGTGATTTCGATCAGCCGGAGACACTGGATGCGGCGTTTGCCGGTGTGGACCGTCTGCTGATCGTATCAGCAGACGGAGATAATGATACCCGGATCCGCCAGCACAAGGCAGCAGTTGATGCCGCTGTGCGGGCAGGTGTAGGCTACATCGTGTACACCAGCGTTGGCCATGCCGACAACAGTACCCTGTTCCTTGCTCCGGTGCACCGTGCAACGGAACAATTCATTATTGAGTCAGGCATTCCTTATGCCTTCCTGCGCAACAACTGGTATCTGGAGAATGAGATCGGCTCCATTCAGGCCGTTCAAGCCGGAGCCCCTTGGCTGACTTCGGCTGGCGAAGGCAAGGTTGGCTGGGCTACCCGCCGCGACTATGCAGAGGCAGCAGCCGTCGTTCTGGCTGGCGAAGGTACAGAGAACGCCGTGTACGAATTGTCCGGCAAGCCGGCAACCCAGGCAGAGCTGGCTGCAACAGTCGGCAGCGTGCTGGGCAAGGACGTTGCTGTGCAGCAGGTGGATGATGCCACCTACTCCAGCGTTATGGCCGGAGCGGGCGTGCCGGAAGCAGCGCTCCCGATTGTGGTCGCGATTCAAGCCGCGATCCGCGAAGGTGCTTTGGACATCGAGAGTGATGATTTCGGGAAGCTGCTGCAGCGTCCGCTCACGACGCTTAGCGAAGGCGTAAGTGAAATGTTGAACGGTGCGAAGGCGTAAGACCATTTAAGGGTTCAGAACGCCAGGGTAGTTTCTTGCCCGCCGTTCTAGAAAGTAAAGGCCAAGAGAGAAGAGAGTTTTTATTAAGAGCTCTTTTCTCTTTTATATTCTTTTTGAAAAAGGCAAAACAGCAATGATATCGAAGGTTGATTCATTTTTTAATATGCTCATGCTTCCTCCGTATTTATCGGCAACACTTCTAATGTTATCCAAACCGTATCCGTGTGTTTTGCAATCGTGCCTACAGGATTTGGATTCAACATGAGAAATTTCATAGGGATTGATCACTTGTACAATTAGAAAATTTTTTTTAGAGTGAATATTGATCTTAATCCACTTCGTTCTCTGTCTAACTCCCTCCACAGCTTCTATTGCGTTGTCTAGAATATTCCCCATGAGAATACACAGATCATACCGTTCAATGCTGATGTTATTCGGGACTGCATGAATTTGATGGGTGACATCAATTTTTCTATGTTTAGCGGTATTTAGGGTATAGCCAACAAGCGCATCAATGATTAAATTCCCAGTATTTATAAGGTGATATGAATTATGAACTGTTTGAAGAGTTTGGTTGATATGTATAACAGCATCTTGTGATGAGTTTTCAACAATGCATTTTTCGATGTATATTAATTGCTTGTTGACATCGTGAATTACGCTCTGGATATTCTTAAATGTATTCGTCATATGTTTTAAATTGTTATCTTGAGCTAGAAATTGTTCATTTAGCCGGTTGTTTATTTTAGACAGCTTAGTTGCTTTGGCAGCTAACTCAGAATAGTAAATGATAAATAAGCTAGTGGATGATATTGCTATCGTAGCGAAAAGATAGAGTGTGTTGTGTTTGTTGTTGATTAAAAGATAAGCTGCGACAAATGTATTATTGAGAAGGATCAGAATAAAGACGAAGTATTGTAATCTAGGCAACCCCTGCTTAGATTTTTTTTTGATTGTTGAGCTAAAAGTTATGAGGAGAAATAAAAATATCAATGACAGTGTGATAACTATTAAATGGGATTCATTCTCTGATAAATACAGATGTGAAAATTTCAAGAATAGAAAAAAAAGGCAACTTGATACAATATATGTTACGGCTATTAGAGATAGATACTTGAATGAATAGTATAGAGTCCTGAAAGTTTCTTCTCTATAAATAAAAGCAAATAGTAGGGTCCCGGAAACCGTCAAACAGGCGTGAAAAGTAATGGGGAGAATGAGTGAATTTGATATTGTATATAGAATGCTTCCTACAGATAGGCAAAATAATCGTATGCTCGTGTTATTCCGAAGCGTCTGGAAATGTGTTGAAAAGTAACGTTTGGCTATAAAAATGGAAAATAAAGAAGCCCCCATATACCATATCGAAAGTTCTTTATACATTGTCTTTAAGACCCATAACCAAATTTCGTGCTAATGCTTCCTTGACGAGCTTGGATTTAGAACGGCTGAGAGGGAATTCAGAATCATTGATCATGATAACCGATGATGCTGTCAACTTACGGAGATGATCCAGATTAATAAGTACTGAACGGTGAACTTGCAGAAACGGAAATTCTAGCTTTGATTGGATCTCCGACAATATTCCTTTTGTGGTGTAATAATCTTTTGCCGTAGTAATGATCTCCATATAGTCTCGCCCAATTACCTTCTTACTTTTCTGTATTGCAATAATCTCTGAATATCTAAAAAAAAAGTCTTCCCCTTCAATTTTAATAGTTAAATACTTTTTGGATTGCGAATACAGGTAATTTAACAGTTTGAACATTTTGGATTCAAAAAACTCATAGAGAACTGGCTTTATTAAATATTGGAAGGGCTGGGTGTCAAGGCTGTCGAGTATATAAGCCGGATAACTTGTCAGGAAGATGATCTGCACATCAAAATCCGGGGAATTCCGTATTTCTTGGGCCAACTCAATGCCATTAATATCAGGCATTTCTATATCAAGGCATAAAACCTGAAATGTTGAGGGGGTATGTTCTTTGTATTTTCGAAGCAGTTCTTTGCCTGACGTGAAGTAATGTATTTGTATGTCAAATGAAGAGCAGACAGCAAGTCTTGCAAACATCTTTTGTAAACGGGCAATTTCACTAATATCATCATCACATACTGCAATGTTAATCAATTTATTATCCCTCCCTGCAAATGAATACGCAAAAATAAGGCAAGAAATAGTATACAATAATATTCTATTATTTTACATAAAATTTATTATAGAATTAAAGATTTTACATTCATTCCATTAAACGTTAACGCTTAAAAAATTTTAGCTAATATGCCACTCGGACTCTAATTATTGCAATTGGGACACTAAGTGATTTATTAACAAGTATTGGAAGTATAATTGAGCTGCTCATTGAAACAAGAGCTAATCGCAATAGGGAAAGGAGGCGAAAAGGATGCGGGAGATTGGAACGGAAGAAAGTATGGCTGGTTGCATAGCTTGTTATGCTTGTGTCGCTTGTATAGCTTGTTTGGCTTGCTTGGCTTGTATTATTCCTGTTCTGGGACAAGCTGCTACAGCTGCAGCCACATTGGAAATTGCCGGTTCAACTACAAGTGCCGGGGCAGTCGGTATCAATGTAGCAAACAGCTAGGACATACTTAAACGTAATTTTTATATCCATAATAGACGGTAGCTGACGAGGGAAGTAATTTGTTTACTTCCCTTAGTGCAAATTTTCACAAACGTTAAATTTCATATCTTGTTTCACGGGGAGTGTAGTTAATGAAAGGTTTGTTTTTAGAAAGTAAAGCAGGGAACAGGTATTTTTATGACGACACAACAGGCATTATTAATCCGATTACAGGTGACTCATGGACAAAAGAAGAGCATTTCAGTAAATATCAATCAATAATACCTGTTCAGCAGAATCTAAGATCATACCCTGTAGATACCCGACAAGTGAAAGACTATTTATTTCGGCAAGCCAATGGTTTCAGACAATTGATACTAGAAAGCACCTCCAGTTGTAATCTGAGATGTAAATATTGCATATACTCAGACCACTATCAATACACTAAAGGGTATGAGAACACCCAGCTAACCTTTGAGGTTGGCAAAAAAGCAATAGATTTTTACTTTGAAAATTTCAAAACAATTCAGTATAGAAATCCAAACAGGAAACCTGTTATAGGGTTTTACGGCGGGGAACCCTTAATTAATATTAAAACAATTAGGGAAATTGTTGAATATACAAAGTCTACTTACACGCAATATGGAGAAATACTATTTAATGTAACGACGAATGGAGTGCTCTTTAATAAGGAAGTACAAAAATTTTTAGTCGAAAACGGATTTTCCATCATCGTAAGTTTAGATGGCAATAAGGAAAACCACGACAGAAATAGAGTGAAGCTTAACGGTAAAGGCAGTTTTGATGAAGTAATTACGAACATCCGTGAATTTAAAAAGGATTATAAGGATTATTCGAAATTTGGGATAAGCGCCTGTTATGACTTGAAGAGCAATCTCTTTGACTATGAGCAGTTTCTGGATGAGGAAGATCTGTTCATGGTTAAGCTTGCTCGGGTTGAAGCGGTTAATTCTACATACTATCAGCAGTTTTCCTCCTGTGATTTGAATGATTTCGATGATATGATGGCAGGCTTGCAGAACAAATTCTATAACTTGGCCAGCGAAAATAAGATTAAAAAGGACTCATTTTTGTATGCTCTAATCGGAATTAATTATTCTGAACTGGCATTTCATTCAGTTATTAATGAAAGACGTACAGAGTGCCTTCCATTTACATCAACTTGTGTTCCCGGGGAAAAAATATATGTGACTGCAGACGGGAAAATACACATGTGCGAAAAAATTAATGAGAAGCATTGGATTGGTAATGTTGATGACGGCTTGGACTATGGGAAAATCACTTCCATCATCAATGAATACAACAAGAACATTTGTGATCATTGTGAGGATTGCAATTTTACCCGGTTCTGCAGCATGTGCTTTGTACAGTGTGCAACGGATACAGCTTTTGTGAAATCCCCATCCTTATGTACTAACATTGAAAGATCTGTCCGGGAAAGGCTGACCCATTTTTTAAACATTCTGGAAGAGAGACCGGATATTTTTGAAGATATAACTGTTGACTATTTCAATACAATCTATGAGAAGGGAGGAGAACGAATTGAACTATAAATATTTTAATTTGTACCCTGAATGTTACTTGGAAGTAGGGGAGAAGAACTCAGTCATTCACAATCTATTGCAAGAAAGAATGGTAGTGCTGGATGAAGAGAGTACCCAGCTACTGTTGAAATGTGAAAAAAATGAATTGGTTAGCACCGATGAGAAACTGGTTAAGGAATTAAGCAATATGGGCTGGGGGTTTTTCTCAGATACCAAAATCTTTATAGATAAATTGAGAACGGTTAATGTTTTTAATCAAAAGAAGTTTTGGAAGGACACTCCGGTAATCAGCTCTGCAGTATTACAACTGACTAATCAGTGTAATCTTGACTGCAGTTTTTGTAGTAGCGCTTTTTGTCCAATGTGTATAAAATTAGAAAATAATACCAACGACATGAGGGTTGAGGATTGGTATAAACTCATTGACGAGCTTAACTTTTTTGGAGTGACGAATTTAGTGTTAACAGGGGGAGAACCGGCTATTTTTCCTCAGGTGGTTGACATTGTTAATTACGGATTGAATAAACAGATCAATATCACCATAAGTACCAATGGCCTGATTAAAATTAATGAACTGCCACTGGAGACCCATTTATATATTAATCTGTTTGATTCAGCAGACCTTGGGCAAGTCATGACTAATTACGATTCATATGACAACGTCACTATTGCATTAATAGATATAGATTTTTTGCCGGTGGCCATCAAACAATCGTGGAGGAGTGTGAGAACTTCCGTACAAAATCCGGTGATTAAAGAGAGCTCCATTATTAAAACGGGCATGAATAAATTTTTCATAAAGAAAATGAATGACTGGTGCTTAAGCGGCAGAGTAACCATTTGTCATAATGGGGATGTCATAAGCTGTTTAGGCAAACAAGATGAGGTGGTTGGAAATGTAAATAAAATGGGCATATCAAGCATATTAAAGATACTCGTAGAAGAATACTGGAATAAGCCGGTTTATACCAAGGATACATCTGGCAAGTGCATTCGATGTGAGTTTAAATACGCATGCAATGCATGCAATAAAGTAAATATCGAAAAAAGCTGCGAGTACAATTTGGAGGCTGGACTATGGAAGTCAAATTAATAGATGTTACAAAAAGGATAGGCGAACAAGAGATTATTAGCAAAATTAATCTTAACATTCATAAGGGGTCCGTATTCTCTATTGTAGGGCCAAATGGCGCCGGGAAAACAACGATTATTAGAATGATTTTGAATTTGTACAACACAACCGAGGGTAAAGTGCTGGTTAATAATGTTGATGTTTCTTCTAAGGAATATACTTCAGTCAGAAAAAAAATAGGTTTCCTGCTGGACAATATCGGCCTGTTTAAAGATCTGAGTTGTTGGGATAATCTGGAGTTCTTTGATCGCATTTACTACCCTTCGGCAAAATATCCGGAAAGATCAGAAAGAATAGGACGGCTGCTGAAAAAGGTTGACTTGTATGATAAAAGATCTGATAAGATTTCATTTTTCTCCAGGGGTATGAAACAAAGACTGGCTATTGCCCGTGCACTCATTAATGAACCGGAATTATTGATTTTAGACGAACCTAGTAGAGGGCTTGATGTAGAAGGCAGAATGCTCCTTAAGGAGTTTATCCAAGAGCTTACAGGCAAAGGATGTACCATTATTTTTAATTCACATGATCTTAACGAATTGCAGGAGGTATGCTCGCATGTGGCATTTCTCAAAAAGGGGAACATTCTTCATGTGAATACATACAACGAACTTGAGAAAGCATACTCAGACAACACATATGTTCTAAAATCAGAAGATAATAATCAACTGATAAACAAACTAAAGAGCCAGCCTTTTGTTCTATCCTGCAAATTGATAGAGGATGGGGTATTTGTTCAACTAAAGGATGAAGCAAATTATTTATCCCGATGGATTGTGAGTGATAATGTAGAAATTCTGGAAATGAAGAGAGTGAATAATGATCTGAAGCACTTGTACAATAAAATTATTAATGAGTAATTTGTATGGAGGCCTATGAGCATATATAAAACTATATTATGGCGAGAACTGAAAAAAGATAAATTAAGGATTAAGGCAAATTTGCTTTCTATATTCTTCATTATTCTTGGAAACTACGTTTTAATCAGATATAAAAGTGCTTTTCAAAATTATGATGTTTATTTGCTGCTGGCAATTTATTTTGTCTTTCAGATGGAAATGATCATTTCAGATATAAACCAAAGTATAGAGTCCTTGCTGGCATTGCCCATAAATGTTGAAGATGTGTGGCTTGGAAAAACAATATATTTAATTTGCAAGTGTATTGTAGTTTCAGTTGTTAATATTATGATTCTATTTGCAGCAGATGTATCTTTCAACATGAATTTCCTTGAGGTTGCGTGCTTATTAACCTGGGTTACTGCATATCATTTAATGTTATATAAATTGATATGGCATTTTGGGAAAAAATATAAATTTGCTGTGTTGTTGCTTGATTACCTTGTCTACTACATGATCTTAAGCCTTAATAAACAAGATTTTATTATTGCAGTGCTCGTCAGTTTTCTATTGATTATAGTAATGAACGGTGTTCTCAGAAGGAAAATAAGGAAAGAAAGAATCGTGAGAAGGAGCCTGTAATATGAGAGCGTTAATGTGGAAGAAATATAGCGAATTCCAAAGAAGCAAAGTCAGAGTGCTTGTATTTTTTATCCTACCAGTAGCTTACTTGTTTCTATTATTAATATTGAATATAAAAACAGAAAATGTAGTTGCATTTTATTCTCTGAGCGTAATTCTACTGCAAACCTTTGTATTTTTCTCAATTGAAGAACTTGTATCCACTGAAGTTATATTGGCGACTAACACCTCGATAAAAAAAATATGGTTGGTAAACCTTGTATGCACTACAGTAATTGGATTCATATATTCCAACATTATCTTATGGATAGCTGTTCTTAGCGGTCCTTTCCTATTCGATATAGACTTCAATATAACCAGTCAGGCGATACTGCAAAATGTTCTGAATATTGTAGTTGGAGCTTCTATAATAGGATTTTCAACAATTCATTTTGCGGATTACTCCAAACTTAAGCAAGTCTTAGCATCTGCAGCAGGTTTGTTGATTTATGCCAATCCTTTTCTGTTTTTATTCTATTATGGTAAAGGGATAGAGGTGTCTCTGCAAATTACAGGTGTATCATTTGTCTTGTCCCTATTCATTTTACTGATTTCTTATTGGATCGTTAATAACCCGAATAAAGAGAAATTAATTATCAATACACAGAAGCTACTTAAGACATTTGAGGATAGCAACACAATAGAGGAATAAAAAATGCTCAAACTCAGATCGCATCGCTATATTCCAAAGCGCCTGGTGGAGATGCTTGTCGAGGTATATGAAGAAAAGGAATTAAATTTGGTAATGGAGGATAGTTATAAAGAGAAAAAGCAGGCTCTATTGAACAGACGGAAGATCTCCCATCTGGATTTTCAGCAATTTGTGAATAGTACAACGGATTCGATATATACTCAATTTAATTACTTTTACCCAGTGAAATCATTCGCAAAGCGGAAAAGAATGAATGAGATAAAATATGATATCAAGCTGCATGATATTTTGTACATTGCGTTTACTAGTTTTAATGATGAGTCAGCAGCGGAGATTGGCAGCCTGCTTGGAAAGTACGCTAAAATGAGTTATTTGATCCTGGATCTCAGAAATAACAGCGGCGGTAAATTAGGCGCTTGTCTAAAAATCGCCAGGCAGCTTCTTCCCAGATGTAGTATGTTGATCTTGAATTACAAGGAGAAGCAAGTAATACACCAAAAAATCAATAATGAATTTTATGATTTTAAAAAAATATTCATACTTGTAAACCCTCATACAGCAAGCTGTAGTGAAATATTGGCGTTGATGCTTGTCCAAAAACTGCACAACGTGCATTTAATTGGAGAGGGTACAGTGAAAAAGACAGTAACCCTGCATGCTGTAACCAATCTCAAGTATCACTATCATTTCTCGATAACGGATGCAAGATGGTATGTAGATCACTGTGATGTACACGACCTGCAGAGCAATATCATCCCTGTAGAAACGGACGGGTATATGAATCAGATATTGAAAATTATACAAGGAGATGATTGAAATGATTTATATGTGCCGGAATTGCGGCGTCAAGCTAACAAGATGTACAGCGACAAATACGGTTGGACAATTTTCTGCTATCAAAAAGCAGGATAGAGCATTTACAACTAAAAAAACCAGTGAACTTGTTCCCTATGTCTGTTCAACCTGTGGTTTGACGGAGTGGTATGTTAAGGAGCCATCTATCTTTAAAGAGTAGACAACCCGATGCATAGGTCCAGAGAATGGTCGAGACAGAGCGTCCGTTTGGCATGCGGACTGCTGCAGAGGATCTTCTGGCAGTCCTTGATGCCTTGCACCGCCCGTTCCAACGTGTTTCTGCTGGTAAAGGGATCAAAATGGAGGCACGGAGGTGCTTGACCGGGAGCCAGCGGCCTATTGGCAAAGCGGTCAGTACGCTGAGCAAGGGCAGGGCCCATTAGAAGAAGGTTCACCGATAAGAGAGGCTTCGCTTGCTTCTCCTGACATAGCTCATGATAAAGCGGTTCTTCGGGACGGCTTTTTTTGATATCCGGCCACAAGAAAACCGCCCCAGTAGGAGCGGTCATAACCGGAGGGCAGACTCTTTTTTGAATACAGGGCAGCAATGCCATGCCGCATACCTGCATAGTTAGTTAACTCAACAGTTCATCGAAATCTGGCTAAATAAGCTACCCTTCTTTTAGCAGGCTTGATTTGGATAATATGTGGCGGATTTGCAATTCTGCGAATGACGATTACAAGTGCAATGAACAAGGCAATCCCGGTAAAAACCATTACCCAGACGGGGTTAATCAGGCCCAGTAAATAATAAAGAACACGAACCCTAGCTTTCAAAATGCGACCTTCCTCAATAGGTTCAGTTTGAGCATTGATTGAAAGTTGAGTCATAACAGCCCCTACCCCCAGAATTATTAGCACATAAAATAAGGGCTTTAAGGAAGCTGTGACGCTTGTTAGCTGCTTTTTATTAAATTTATATTCACTACCCATATGTATGTGTAATAACCTGATGAAATCTTCGCGAATGTCGGGATCCGTAATTACGATAAAGTCAGTCTCTGTTTTTCCGAAACTAGATCTAGTTACAATATTCGTAAACATTCCCTTTTTGTTCGAGGATACGGATTCAATATCCCCGATTGAAAATATTTTTCCATGACGGACTTCTGCCGGAAAATCCTCTCCTCTCGCAAGTGCTTGGACGACAAGTGCTTCATTCTCTTTTCCAATCTCTGAATAGATGTACTCCGGTGTCAAAATATGAAATTCTTCCGCATTGCTCTCGAACAGCTTAAAATCCTGGAAAAAATCGCTCATACCAACCTCCTAAATAATGTAATACATTATTTAATCGGAAGTTATTATAATAATTGTTAGTTTCTGTATCTGTGTATTCCTTCTCAAGGAACTATTTCATAGTAGTGGCTGCCTGCATATCCATCAGTATGATTATCGTGGCCTTTCCTTCCTCATCATAGACTGTTGAAACCATATGTATGCCTCTGAGCGCTTCCCCCGTGAGCGAATTCAACTCCTGTACAGAACTTTTCACAAGTTGACGTGTTTCTGTATCGTAGTAATAATCCATATAATTCTCAGCATTCTCTATCGCGTATTTCTCTCCATATAACTCTTTAATACCCGCATGGCTCATGCCGGCTTCAGCTCCCCGGGCAGTTCTATATACCCCTTGAGATTCTTTCCGCAGCGCTATGGATACGACCTTATCATCCCTGTAGATCACGCTCACTCCAGGTTCATATGTATACGAATTCGGAATCCCTTTATTTCCGGTCCCCAGCACCTTCTCCGCATTCTTGCGGCTCATGCCGTAGCTGACGCGTTCCTTGCTGTTAACCGCCTTGTAGATGGCCATATCCTGCTTGGAGAAAGTATCCGGCTCCATGTTAACGGCCTCGGCATTGCCGCTGCTGCATCCTGCCAGTACAAGAAGTAGAAGAGCTGCTGTTAATAAGGTATAAGTTCTTTTGAGATTCAATTATTTTCCTCCTAGAATTTACTATTCTATAAAATATAGCAGAAATCGTACGAATCTCGATATGCACTCCAACGATTACATTCAGCCGTTTTTGTTACAGCCCGAAATAATTCTCCAGCAGTTCACGCACTGCCCCGCGAAGAGACGATTGATGCTCTGGATGAAGCAGCTCCTGGGGAACAAGGATATAGCTGCCGGAATTGCTTTTTAAATAGCTGTAGATGATTTGAGCTTCGTCAATTTTATGGCGGTTGACCGCTTCCGGCGGTTCCGGTGTCAATTGGGTGAAGGTCTCAGCAATAGCGGATTGGATGCCGGCCTGCAGCTGCGCCATATCCGGATGTCCGGTTTCCAGCTTGGCCCGGAAGAGAATGCGGCTGCCTTTAATCAGAATAAGCTTTAGAAGTTGTTCGTTCACCGGTTCCAGGACGACGATGTTCTGGTTCTCTGACGTGAAGCGGGTAACCTTCTCCTTCTGCAGCAGGGACTGGACAGCTCCGACATAGTCGCGATATTTGGCCGCCGCTTCGAAATCATATCTCTCCGCCGCCTCATCCATTCGCCGCTCCAGATCCTCAAGGATACCCGTGTCCTCTCCATTCAGCAGGGCGATGATCCGGTCGATAATGCCATTGTATTTCTCCAGCGCTTCTCCGCCTCCACACATCCCGATGCATAGGCCCAGAGAATGGTTGAGACAGAGCGTCCGTTGGGCATGCGGACTGCTGCAGAGGATCTTCTGACATTCCTTAATGCCTTGCACCGCCCGTTCCACCGTGCTTCTGCTGGTAAAGGGACCAAAGGATAGGCTGTTCTCAGCCTGTCCTGGATCATAGCCCACTTCGAGCTGCCGGTAGGCGGTATCATTGCGAATGGTGATATAGGTGTAGGCGAGCGGATTTTTCATTTTTTTATTGTACATCGGCTTAATTTCCTTAATGAGCTGGCACTCCAGCATAAAGGCTTCAAATTCCGTATCGGTCACCCTATATTCAAGATCCCTGATGTTGCTGACCAGCCGGTTTACCTTGGGCGAATGCCCCTTGGAATTGTAGAAGTAGGACTGCACCCTTTTCCTCAACTGCTTGGCTTTGCCGACATAGATGATATGGCCGAGGCTGTCCTTCATCAGATAGACTCCGGGCGATAAAGGGAGGGCTGCCACCTTTTCTGTTAGATTCATAGGCATGAAATCTCCTCCGCTGATTGCGTTCTCTAGTAGATTCTAGTATAAACGATGCTATTGGCGGCGGCGACTGGAAAAGTCCGATGTTCCGCTCTGCGTGTGAGAAATATGGCGATGTGATATAACCCACAAAGGCTCCCGTCAAAACCCCTTATCATTAAGGATATAAAATATAAATTTCGACAAAACTGGGGGGATTTCATGAAATATTCAATCGGGGAGTTCGCATCCATTCTGGGGATAACGGCTGATACGCTGCGGCTGTATGAGAAGCATGATATTGTCAGACCAATGAAGGATCATCATAACAACTACCGTTATTTTGATGATTTGGATGCCCGGAATCTGTTGTCCAGCCGGTGGTACCGCAGTATGCAGATTCCGCTTCAGGATGTCGCCGAGCTGATTAATGATGCGCCTTCGGAGCAGGTAGTGGAGTCGATCGCCGCCGCGCAGCTGCAATTGGAAGCGGAAATCAGGCGCAGCACGATGCTGCTGAACAAGATCAATGAGATCCATAAGGAGCTGAAGGTGATCAGCCATTCTTTCTATAAGTGCCGGATCAAGCAGCTGCCGGGAATATACAGAATCCAACAGACGAACAAAAATCATTTGCTGCAGAAGGATTGCCTGAAAAGAACGGTCCAAGCCTGGATGGAGCTGTTGCCCTTTACGTTCTATTCCTTCCGGATTGAAAATACGGAAAGTATCTACGGGAGCGTGGAGCTGGATTATAGCTGGGGTTTGGCTTTGCTGGAGGAGGATCAGGAGAAGCTTGAGGTGGGCCTGAATGAAAGTGTTGAATATCTTCAGCCGGCGACCTGCATATCTTCGGTGATTGCTACCTCTTGTGAAGAGTACATCGAGCGGAGTGCTTTTCAATTCATGCTGGATTATGCCGAAGAGCACCGCTATGCCATCACGGGTGATATTATCGGAAAAATTCTGTTCACGGAACGAAGGAGCGGAACTAACAAAACCTATCTGGAGATTAATATCCCTATCTAAACCTGCCTATTGGATGACAACCTGACTGCTGCGTCAAAAAGCAGAGGGTTGCCCGTTCTATCCCCCACTTTGAGAAAAGTTTCACATATAATTCATTGACCTTGGTGCTGCACCAAGGTTTACACTCTGGACATACGCATGGGCGGTCCGAGAAGAGAGAAATAAGGACGGCCACTAAACTATACTGGGGGCAAATAAGCAATGCGCAAGTTATCCATCACCAAAATGTTCATGTTATCGCTGTGCCTGGTTATGATCCTGTCGATCATCGGAGGCTGCAGCGGCAATTCGAGTGAACCGGCCGCTTCGGAGCAGCCGTCTGCATCGCCTGAAGCGACGCAGCCAACAGCCGATTCGGGTGAAATCCCGGCTTCTTTCAAAGCGGGAACGTACAAGGCAGAAGCTGATGGCAAAGACGGCAAGGTTCAGGTGGAAGTTACACTGGACGCAGCCCAGAAGATTACGGACATTCAAGTCGTAAGCCAGAATGAGACGGCAGGCATCGGCGTTGAAGCTATCAATAAAGTGAAGGAAGAAATCATAGCCGGCCAAACCTTGGCCATCGATGCAGTGAGCGGAGCTTCCGAATCCAGCACAGCGATCCTGACCGCTGTTGAAGATGCACTGAAGCAGGCAGGCGGCAATGTGGAAGCCTTCAAATCCAGAACTGTGGCCAAAGCCGGCGAAGGCAAGACAGAACAGCTGGCCGCCGATGTTGTCGTTGTGGGTGCGGGAGCCTCTGGCGTGTCTGCGGCGGTATCCGCAGCGGATAAAGGCGCAAAGGTCATTATTATCGAGAAGACGGCAACGATCGGGGGAGCGAGCAATTTATCCTGGGCGGGTAAATTCTACAATTCCTCTGCTGCCGTCAGCAGCGGGCTTAAGATCAGTGTGGAGAAAGAAATTTCCGACTGGATCGTCAATAACCATTGGCGTGTGGACGCGGCGGCCATCCGCCAGTATGTGACGAAGTCCGGGGATACCTATGATTGGCTGAATCAAAAAGGCTACAAAACCACCTTTATCAATTTCGCAGGTGAACAGCTGCATATGCTTCCGGCCTACGAGACCCGCCAGGACCTGCTCCGGGCCATGCTGGCAGAATCGGTGGAGAAAAAAGGCGGACAGGTCATCACAGAAACTACGGTCAAGAAGCTGATTACAGGCAGTAATGGAGAAGTGACCGGTGTAGTAGCCGAGAAGGCAGACGGTACAACGCTGGAGATTACCGGAAAAAGCATCGTGATGGCCACCGGCGGTTATGCCGCCAACAAGGAAATGGTTAAGGAAGCCTTCGGGTTTGAGGGCGTAAACGGCGGACTTGGCCAGAATATCGGCGAAGGCCTGAAAATGTCCTGGGCTGCCGGGGCCAAGGTTCCTGATAACTTCGGCGGACAAATGCTGCACCAGACGCTGGCCAGAGCAACAGAGAAGCTGAAGACACAATATGAGCCGTTTGAGGCCAGCTACCCGCTGATGCTCTCCTACCTGCCGAACTTCATGAATGTAGGTTCGTCCGGGGCGAGATTCAGAGACGAAGCGGCTACGCTTACTGCAGTAGCAGCTGCTAATACTAGTGCATTTAACGGTGCCTATCATTATGTGATTGTCTCCAAGTCACAGATCGACGCTTTGAAGGCTAAAGGGATGAACGGTGTACAAGCACCTAGTCTGCCGGGAATGCCGCCGGAATTCTATGCAACATTTGCGAAGCAGTTCACGCTGGAGAACCCTTGGAAGGATGCGGACAAAGTCTTTGACTCCATGGTAGAGAATGGAGATGGCTATAAAGGCAGCACCATTGAAGAGTTGGCTAAAAATGCCGGAATGGACGCGGCTGTATTCGCAGAGGCCTTCAGCAAATACCAGGAAGCGACCAAGACAGGCGTGGATACTGAATTCGGCAAAGCGAAGGACTATCTGCTTCCTATGGGAGAAAGCGGTCCGTACTATGCGATTATTGCCGAGATCAACAACTTGGGCTCTGTCGGCGGATTGCTCGTCAATACCCAGTTCCAGGTGTTGAACGACAAACGTGTGCCTGTTAAAGGTCTGTACGCTGTCGGACTGGAGTCGGAAGGCGTGTTGTTCAACGATACCTATGTGGGTAACGGTGTCGGCATCGGCTATTCATTCACTTCCGGCCGTCTTGGCGGTGAAGATGCTGCCAGCAGCGCCTTGGGGAAATGAGTTTCCCCAATATTTTTCTGAATGAACCATTTCGGCTAACCGCCGGGATGGTTTTTTTTGCGGATTCAGCGCAGTTACGACTGGACTGTTGGGGATTCTTTTAGATTTTGCGTGGAGCTTGCACGGTTTAATAACTCTTTCTTATGCGCCGATAAATAGGGTATAGTGCATTGTTTATGCAGGAAGGAGGAATGCTGAATGAACATTTCAATATCCAGAGTTCAGCGAAGCTCAATAAAAAGACCGCCGCAGTCCAAGATCAGGGATACCGCAGCAGCGCCCTCCCTTGGCTTCTCTGAAACCTTGGCTTCAGTTACGGCTATGACTGAGGAACAGGCGCAGAAGATTAGGGATATTTACGACTTTACAGTCAGTATCGAAACCATCCCGGCAGATGATAAGGACATTACCAAGCGAGGTACAAGCGGCAGCCTGCAGGAAGTGGTGGTGGCACCGAACATTCTGCATCTAATGAGCAAGGACCCTTCCATAAAGAAGAAGGTTTACGGTTATATTGATAGCTATATCCATGAAGATTTGAAGAGTCTGGCCCAGATGGAAGAGCTGCATGGGGTCACGGTGACAGGGCACAGTCTGATTATACACAAAGATGGTACATATACGGTTTGGTCTGCATCAGTAGCTTCTCCCGGGGAAGTGGAGAAAGGCAGACGAATCGAGGCAGATAAGCTGAAGGAAAAAGCGGAGCAGGCACATATTGCTGCAGTAGCGCGGAATGAAACCGAATTGGTCATGCCGGAGGGTTGCGGGAAGCAGCCTGTTACCCAGCCAGGGGAGCCGGCGCTTCCTGCAGCCATCAGAGCTTTGTCCTCCAGGGATTTGCTAAAGCTAAGTTTGCTGATCAGAAACAGCAAGTCAGACAAGAGGCAGTAGAACAATAGCCCAACCCTCCGCATAGCATATAGCACCATCTTGCTTGAGGAGGAAAGGGGGCGCCAAAGATGATGAGCATTCAGTTATCTGCGGTTCACTGGGTGTATCTGGTCTTTATTGTGTTTATTATGACGCTGCTGATCAGGCGGCGCGATACAACGATGATTTGTGTGACCGGGATTTTTGCCCTGGGGCTGCTTGCAACAAGTACACTCAGCGGTTCGGTGTCAGGAATCTTCAATTCATTTGTCTATGCGACCAAAGAGCTGATGAGCACAATTATGATCATCTCCATTATTGTGGCCATGAGCCGGATTCTGATGGTTACAGGCATTAATGAAACGATGGTGGCTCCGCTTACCCGGTTCCTGCGCACGCCGGCTATGGCCTACTGGGGGATCGGGCTGATTATGATGGTTACCTCGCTCTTCTTCTGGCCTTCACCTGCGGTGGCGCTGGTCGGGGCGGTACTGCTCCCGGTGGCTGTCCGGGTGGGTCTGCCCGCGCTTGGCGCAGCGATGGCGATGAATCTGTTCGGCCACGGGATTGCCTTATCCGGTGATTATATAATTCAGGGGGCACCAAAACTGACCGCAGATGCCGCAGGCCTTCCGGTGTCCAGTGTTATGGAGGCGAGCCTGCCGCTTGTTATAGTGATGGGACTGGTCACTACGGTCACCGCGTTCTGGATGATGCGCAGAGATCAGAGAAATGGAACCTGGAGAGACGGGCTGGTGTCGGTCAAAGGTTCTTCAGGTCCGTTGTCAGCAGGAGCGGAGGATACAGCTCCGGTATTGATGAGCCCCGGTCTGAAAAAAGGGCTGGCTATCGCCATCCCCCTGCTGTTCCTGCTCGATGTAGTCGCGATGTTTATCCTTGACTTGCAGGGTGGAGATGCTACGGCCCTGGTTGGCGGAACCGCCGTGTTGATCCTGATTACGATCACTTTGCTGGCCCATCATAACCAGGGGCTGGAGAAAATCACCTCTTACCTGATCGAGGGATTTGTCTTTGGTTTTAAAGTATTTGGCCCGGTCATCCCCATCGCGGCCTTCTTTTATCTCGGTGATTCGGCCTTCACCGAGCTGTTTGGGAACACGCTGCCCGGCGGCTCGCACGGCATCGTGAACGATCTTGGCGTCGCCCTTGCAGATCACGTTCCGCTGAATGGCGCGGTAGGAGCCGTAACATTAACGGTGATCGGCGCGATCACCGGCCTTGACGGCTCCGGCTTTTCCGGCATCTCGCTGGTCGGCCCGATTGCCCAGATGTTTGCCGCCGCGATCCATTCCGGCGCGGCGACCTTGACCGCCCTTGGACAGGTGGCCGCCATCTGGGTCGGCGGCGGCACGCTGATTCCGTGGGCACTCATTCCGGCAGCCGCCATCTGCGGCGTCAGCCCGTTCGAGCTGGCCCGGCGGAACCTGAAGCCGGTGCTGCTGGGCCTCTCGGCGACGACGATTGTCGCCATGTTCCTGATGTAGATATTGTGCATAAGAAAACATCCCCTTATCCATGCTAAAGAGGATCGGAAAGCGTGACAGAAGGGGGAGTATTCAACTTATGAGGCACTATGAATCCAGTTTGCGGACGAACAGCACGGTGGACCAGGCACAAGATTCTGTGACCAAGCTGCATAACTCAGTAACGCAGGCTTCAAGCCATCCGAATGAACAGACTCTTGCCCAGGCCGAGAATAGTCTGGAGCATGCCGAAAATGCAGTCCGGCATGCCCCGGAGGGCTCGGTGGGCGGCCATGGTGTTGATCTAACCGAGGAAAGACTAAAGGATGAGAAGGAAAGGCTAGCCGCTCTGGAAGAGCAGCAGAGCCGGATTAAGGATTAGGAGCCCAGCTCAATGATGGTGTTTCCCAGGCAGTATGTGCAGCTGCAGGCATTTCCGGTGACTCTCCGGAAATGCCTGTTTGGCATGACCCGGGAAACGAATAGTAGGATGAGGGCAATCAATAGCCGTAAATTCGGTTATAAAGTTAAGAGGCGGTCTGTCACACTCAGACTTGCTCGGTCCTATGCGAAACCGACAGCTCTCGTGGAGCGTAGAACTTCCAAAGTGATTAATTTTGAATTAAGGCGTAACTATACCCAATGCATAAACCAGTGAAGAAACGCTCACAAAACTAAGCGTATGCTTTCGAAGCAAGTTTTGTACGAAGTAAACTCAGTGAAGAAATGCTCACAAAACTTTTAGGAGGTTACCCTATGCCGGAAACTGCTGAAGGCTTGCCGCGCTTTGAAACGGCTGCGGAGCTGCAGGCCGCGCTTGCCGTAATTGTGAAATGGGAAAAAGAGCAGAACAAGCTGATGATTTGGGACCGGATCACCCGCTTGCCGTTCAAGCTATTGGACAAAATCACACCAAAGGTGATACACGAGAAGCTGGGCAAGCTGCTGGATGAACTGGGCAGTTATATCCAGAACGGGGGTAACTATCTGGTGGCTGGACGTAAGGTGGGCTCGCTCCTGGAGTCGTCCAGCCGTGCTGCCGGGGGAAGCGAGAAGGGACCGTTTCCGCTCGCTGTTATGGATGAAGCCGCGCTGAAGCTGAGTCAGAACAGCCGGAATGTAGCAACGGCGCAAGGGGCTACAACCGGGTTCGGGGGTTTCTTCACGCTTGCTGCCGATATTCCCGCTATCTTGGGCCTGTCGCTGAAGGTCATTCAGGAAATCGGTCTATGTTATGGCTATAATCCTACGGACAAGGCGGAACGGATTTTTACGGTGAAGGTGATGCAGTTCGCGTCTTCGGATATTGTGGGGAAACGGACGATTTTGCAGGAGCTGAATCTGCAGGCCGGAGGCAACGGCGATATCACTGCCGGAACGAATGCTGCCGTCTCCAAGATCCAGGGCTGGAAGGAGGTTATTACGGTATACCGCGATAACTGGGGCTGGAAAAAGATGCTGCAGGCCGTTCCCGTCGCCGGGATGTTTTTTGGCGCATATCTTAACCGGAAGGCGCTGGAGGATGTGGCTGAGGCCGCGCGGATGCTGTACCGCAAGCGTAGAATTATCGCCAGGCTGGCTGAAATGGAATAGATCAATGGCTATAGATATTTTTTGAATAGCTGAGTCGAGATAACGCTAAAAAGGCAATAAATGCAGCCGCTGCAGGCTGTGCTTATTGCCTTTTATATTCTTCACTAAAGGTTCGTCTCCGTTTTAATTAAACGACAGCCCTTTGCCGCCTACGGGCTTGAGCTTTGTGGACTCCACACCGGCAATCAGCGGCATGGCGCGCTGGATAGCCGCTTTGGTAGCTTCCAGGCTGAGCGAGGCCGCATGTGCCTCCGGATTGCTCCATACCTCGGTAACCCAGAGAATATCCGGTTCGGTCTCCGAGAAATTGATGATGTAAAGCTCACACTCCTCGACAGTCTCAGCAGCAGCCGCGCTTTCCAGCAAGATTTTTGCCAAAGCATCGCGTTTGCCGGGTTGTGCAGTAAATTTAGCGTACATCCCATATTTGCTCACATGTATCACTCCAGATTCCTATTTTAACAGAAGCGGTTAACTTTCAGAATTCCCTAGATCCTCTATTTTTTTATAATTGCCGCTGCATCCGAGGTGAATAAAATATAAATGTTGGACTGTGTTTTAATGACAACCCTGTCCGTTGTGCCGTAAGGAGTACCGATTCGAATGGCATTTTTTTCAGAACCGCCATAAGTATCGTCCTGTGTAACCTCCACAATCTCTGAAAGAGGTATTTCAAACTTTGACAGCTGCCACTTGATCACGAGGTTTTCATCCGATTGTGTAACATTAATTCCTAACATATAGCTTGCTCCCCTCTCCTGAAATCTACATAATGCCAACTGAAGGTTCCATACTATAATATACAAAATTAGGTTCTTTTTCAGTTTGTATTTTTATGAGCTGGCTGGTCTCCCGCATATAAGCATTCAAAGGATCGCCTGAGTCTCCTTGTCCACAGCTTGTCCGATTCTTGCTTATTCCCGCAGGAGTTACTATGATTATGCTATTAACTTCAGGGACACAGGAATACAAATTCATCCCGCTTTGAGAAAAATATCACGAACATCCGGCAGAACCGGATCAAGCAAGGGAGTGGACGGTATGGGGAATAATGACTGCGGAGTTTTGCGCGAAGACTTAATAGATCAGGCCGAATCGTTCATCCGGTTATGCTACGGGGAGCTGGAGAAATCCGAGCCTGAGATCCTTGAACGGATGTCGGCCATACGTGAAGAAGTGCTGCAAAGCGGTACCTATAGGCATACCGAAGAAGAGCTGACACATGGAGCAAGGATGGCGTGGCGGCATAACAGCCGCTGCATCGGGCGTCTGTTCTGGCATTCGCTCGAGGTGATTGACGCACGCGGGAAGGAAACCGCAGAGGAGGTAGCCGAAGCGCTGCTGGCCCACATGGAGCGGGCCAATAACGGAGGACGCATCCGTCCGGTGATGACCGTGTTCCGCAGCGGTGAAGATCCTGCGAAAGTGATCCGTATCTGGAATCATCAACTGATCCGTTATGCCGGGTATCCCGGGAATGGAGAAGATCCGCGCGCTGGCGACCCAGCGTCCGATGCTTTTACCTCGCTCTGCGGGAAGCTTGGCTGGCAAGGGAACGGCGGGGACTTCGATGTGCTGCCGCTCGTAATCAGTATCGGCGATGAACAGCCGTGCCTTTTCCCTATTCCTGAGGGAATCGTGCAGGAGGTTCCGCTAACCCATCCGGAAATCGAACGTTTCCCGGAGCTTGGGCTGCGCTGGTATTCGGTGCCGATCGTTTCGGACATGCAGCTGGAAATTGGCGGGATCCGGTATACGGCTGCTCCTTTTAACGGCTGGTATATGGAAACGGAGATTGGTTCCCGCAATCTTGGTGATACCGGTCGCTATAACCGGCTGCCGGCTGTAGCGGATCTGCTTGGACTGGACCGTTCGACCAATACGTCACTGTGGAAGGATAGGGCGCTGCTGGAGCTTAACCGTGCCGTATTGCATTCCTACAAGCTGGCCGGAGTAAGCATAGTGGATCATCATACCGCTGCCGATCAGTTCGTCCGCTTTCAGGAGCAGGAAAAGCAGCGGGGGCGGGAAGTATCCGGCAAATGGCATTGGCTGATCCCGCCGATGTCACCCTCGGCTACGCCAATCTGGAATGACAACAAGCTGAAAGAGCTTAACCTCAGTCCGCGCCTGGTCTACCAAAGTTCTGCTTATACAGGGTGGCTGGAGGAGGCGGATGGTATACAAAAAGGTGTGCTGGAAGATGTGCAGGAGGGCGCGCTGGAGGGTACGCGAGAAGGTGCGCAGGGAGTGGCGCTGGAGGGTACGCGAGAAGGTGCGCAGGGAGTGGCGCTGGAGGGTACGCGAGAAGGTATGCAGGAGGGTACGCAGGAGGGCGCGCAAGAAGGTACCCGAGGAGGTACGTATGAGGGGGCACTGAAAGGTGCGCGAGAAGGTGCTCAGGAAGGTAGGCGAGATGGCGCGGGGCATACCAGTTCTGCCGCTGCGGCGGGCTTGGACATCATGGAGCATCAGCGCGAAGAAACTCCTGCTGAACCTGGACATGCAGCTGCGGAGATAGCTTGCCCTTTTCACCACCAGCAATAGTTCCACCGGGCTTTCAGCTTCCCGTTTACTTTAACTGCATCTCATACACCTAAAAACCAGCATTTTGGAGCAGTATAGGAGATAGCTGTATTCTGTACAATTATTTAGGCGTGATTTGGGCAAAACGTTGCTTTCGCCAATTTTAGTTGTAAGAAATACATCTATCTCTAAAAAAGCTCTATTGTACCCCTGGATAGTTGCAGTAAATACATTTATTTTGAAGGGGGCACCATAAGCTGATTCAGCGTTCATTCGCAAGCGTGGTATCGGACAGAATGCTCAGGGGAAATCCCAAGCGTAACTATAATTCGAAGAAGACTTGCGGACTATTTCCTAAACGGCACTCTGGCTGCAAGTGATACGGACATTTCCATCCAGTCCTTCATCTCTGCTGAGGATGACAGCCACACGAATTGTAAAGGTGGAACAGTCGGCTAGGCGTTTAAAATACAGGCTTGATTATTTAAGAATTGGAGTATATACTTCTAACCAAGAAAGTGATTGATCAATAACCAACTATTGAGGCGTGAATTACTTTATCTACTTCATCAGAAAAGGAGGCATATGGCCATCATGAACAAACAATCCAGTACGGTCCGGTCTAAGACAGCTGAAGCGACCTCCGTTAACCGGCGGGAGCAGATTTTGGAGGCGGCGGTTGTGGTTTTTGCCGAACTTGGTTATTACCGGGCGACCACTGCACAGGTGGCGGAGAGAGTGGGTATCTCCCAGCCGTATATTTTCAAGCTGTTCAAGAACAAGGAGGAACTGTTTGTAGCCGCACTGGACCGTGCCTTTGAGCGGATTATCCGCACCTTTAAGAGTGTTGAGGCTCCTGCAGATCAGCTGCTTGAGGAAACAATCCGGGTATATGAGCAATTGATGGAGACCCATCCTAATGAGATTCTTCTGCAAGTGCAGGCATTGGGCATCCGCGATGAAATGATCCTCCATGCGATGCAGAAGGGAATGCTTGAGGTCACCAGTCTGGTTATGGGAAAATTTGTGGCTGCCGGAATGGAGCATCCGGAGGTTGAGGTCAGCACCTTTATGGCCAACGGCATGCTTTGCAATATCGCAATGGCGCTGGGAATGCCGGAATTAAAGCCAAAGCATCTGTAAGCACCAGCGAGTACTAGGGGGAGTTTGGCTAGTGAGCAGGATCTAAGGGCGGAGTCCCTTAGATATTAATGATTTTTAGTTAGTGATTAGCCAATAACAAAAGCGCCCTGTTAGTAACTAAAGTACTAAGGAGCAACGGTATCTTGAGCCGCTCATCAACTGGTTAAATAGTCAATCGCCAAGCAATAGTCTCCAACGGTATGCCGTATGGCAATATGGTTAAGTACCCGAATCGCCGTAACGCCAATTTGATAGCCTACTGCTAATCCGAATCGCCGTAACGCCAATCTAATACTATCGCTAATCCGAATCGCCGTAACGCCGATCTCATAGCCTATCGCTAATCCGAATCGCCGTAACGCCGATCTCATAGCCTATCGCTAATCCGAATCGCCGTAACGCCGATCTCATAGCCTATGGCTAATCCGAATCGCCGTAACGCCGATCTCATAGCCTATGGCTAATCCGAATCGCCGTAACGCCGATCTCATAGCCTATTGCTAAAGCCGATTCGCCGTAACGCCGATCTCATAGCCTATGGCTAATCCGAATCGCCGTAACGCCGATCTCATAGCCTATCGCTAATCCGAATCGCCGTAACGCCGATCTCATAGCCTATCGTTAAAGCCGATTCGCTATATCGCTAATCCATATCACTTTAAAGCCAATCCGGTTGTCTGATGGTTAATCCCTATCGCGTACCGGACACCAGAGCTCTTATTTCGGAGAAATTGCCTGTTTGCAGCAGTGATCGGACCTCAGTGCAGCTATTGTTCACAATCGCACTCAATTTGTTGATTTTCACACTCAATAAGTGCACCTGGGTCCGAATGGAAGTCAAATAGACTCCGATCAGCAAGATAACGTCTCTCCAGTCCGTGACAGTCAGAAATCACGAAAATGTTTAGTTAGTGATTAATCACTACTGTATTTGGCGAAGCCAAGAGCCAAGAGCCAAGAGCCAAGAGCCAAGAGCCAAGAGCCAAGAGCCAAGAGCCAAGAGCCAAGAGCCAAGAGCCAAGAGCCAAGAGCCAAGAGC
>NZ_JBGJZP010000018.1:0-149879 GCF_042610515.1 Paenibacillus paludis | reverse complement strand
ACCGCCGCCTCTGGCACGGGCGGCGGTGACACCAGCGCCGCCGGGCTCGAAGCGGCGGCGAAGCTGTTGCCCGCGGCGGAGCGCACGCGGGCTGCGGCGCGCAGCGCCGACTGGAAGTCGGCGGCGGAAGCCTATCGCGCCGTCGTGAACGGCTGGACGCCGGCGGAGCGCGGCATCCGGGCCGACAATCCCGCCGTCTACGGCTTGCTGGAGACGAAGATGAGCCTGCTGCGCGTTGCGCTGCAGGCCGAGCCGCTCCGCGAAGAAGCGGTAAAAGCGGAGGCCGAAGCTTTGTATACGCTGCTGGCCGACTACAGCGCAGGCAAGACGGTTGACACGGGAGACGTGTCAGCGCAGCCTGCTTCGATCGAGGGGCTGATCAGCTACCTGAAGAAAGCTTCAGCAGCAGCAGAATCCGGAGACAGTGCCGGTGCGGCGGGAATCATGGAACAGTTTATTACAGCCTGGCCTTCAGCCGAAGGACAGGTGCAGATCGCATCGCCCAAGGTGTATGCGAATATCGAGAACGAGAGCGCAGCCGTTACCGGTGATTTGTTGTCCGATCCGCCGAAGCTTAATCAGGCGCTGGCCACCATGGACACGATGCTCGCGGAGCTGACTCCGCTGGCCGGTGACACAGCCTATACGGCCTGGGACGCCGCATTGATTCTGCTCCGCGAGGGCCTTGAAGCGATTCTCGTACTTTCCGCCTTGCTGTCCTATGTGAAAAGAGACGGCGGCCCCAAGACCCAGCGCTGGGTCTGGTCCGGTGCTGCGGCAGGTCTCGCCAGCAGTATAGGCCTGGCTGTTCTGCTAACCTACACCATTTCGCAGGCAGCCTCCGGAAGCGCGCGTGAGCTGATTGAAGGGATTACCGGACTTGTGGCAGTAGTAATGATGCTCACGATCGGCCGCTGGATGCACAGTAAATCGAACGCCGCTGCATGGAATAAATATGTCGGGCGGCAGGTGGACGGTGCGCTGGCTAAAGGCAGCCTATGGTCTTTATTCTTCGTAGCTGCGCTGGCGGTTCTGCGTGAAGGGGCCGAAACGACCATATTCTATGTAGGAATGGCACCATCCATCGCAACCTCAGAGCTGCTGCTAGGGATCGGAGGCGCGCTGGTCGTGCTGATCATTCTGGGGTATGCCATTATTGCCCTAAGCGCCAAGCTGCCGATCGCTGCCTTCTTCCGCGCAGCAACCGTGCTGATCTACTATCTGGTCTTCCGCTTTCTCGGCGAGAGCATCCACTCCTTACAGGTAGCCGGGAAACTGCCGGCACATGTGGAGAATGGGCTGCCGTCGGTCGGTTGGCTGGGGTTGTATCCAACATGGGAGACATTGCTGCCCCAAGTGCTCATTCTGGCGTTTATTCTCTGGGAAATGCTGCGCAGCAGGTCTGCGGGCAAATCAAGGACAGCGGGCTGACACTAAGCAACCGGGACAAATAAAGGAACCATGCTGACGCTTTTTACTGCAGATTGTACAATAGATCTTTTTCAGCATCAAAAAGTAATCTGTGTATTCACTACAGAAGAATATACGGTAACCGTCAAGATAGCCCTTACAACTCTATTCCGATGCACAAAAGTGTCCATTCGGCATTAAATAATGTTTGCTGTTTTGACTACATTGGACTTGCTCAACTGTGCGTATTTTCCAGCGTATCCACAAACTTAATGTGATTACAGCGGGAAATATGCACGTTAATTTTTAACGAATACTGCTTATCAACTGAATTACGTGAATTCTTACCGCTAATATTTACAGATATCCCAGTTAGTTGGATTTGAGAGTTATTAGCGGGCGAATTTCCCATTAAATTCCTCATATGCAGTCTAATGTCTTTTTAGTGCTATCTTTTCCCGCTAACTGAATTTGGAGCTGTAACACTTACCAGATTACACCTCCAATCTGATCTTCTGACCCAAGACCCACACGGCAGTTAGCATTTAGCATTTAGCATTTAGCATTTAGCATTACAAATTTCCGGCCAGTCATCTTCTCAACAAGGAAGCCGACTGGTTTTTTTATGTTTTATTGTGTTTTTTCATAACTTCCCGCACTGCTTCAGACTTAGGAGGCTAATTGTAGGAATCTCCCCCTTGCATCGCTTGGGGATTTGTTTTATTCTAAGTATGAAAATAATTTTCTTATAAACCGATATAATAATAAAAATAATTTCAGTTACTGAACTGATTGCATTCATTCACACAAAGAAAAGAAGGTGGAGCTTATTTCTCCTATCCTGCATGTCCTGGAGCACGAGAAGGAAAAGCTATCCCAAATGGAACGCAAGCTGGCGGAACGTATTCTGGCCTCACCAGCGGAGATCGTCCATATGGGCATCACGGAGCTGGCAGAGCAATGCGGTGTCAGTCCTGCGACAATTACAAGGTTTTGCAAGGTGCTGCATTTCAAAGGCTTCCCCGATTTCAAGGTTAAGCTGGCTTCAGAAATTGCCCATAGTGATGCTTCGCCGCAGGAAGGCGGCTCCTCTTATCAGGATATTGTCGCGGGCAATCCGCTTTCGGTCATTGTCGAAGCAATGCAGGCCAATCACCTGACTTCGATCCGGGACACCACCTCACTACTCGATCTGGAGCGGCTGCAAACAGCCATTGATGCATTGTGCCGGGCACGCCGGATTGATCTCTACGGGATGGCCACCTCCTCTATCGTCGCACAGGATTTCTACCAGAAGCTGATCCGCATCGGAGTGAACTGCACCGCTTTTGCCGACTCACATATGCAGATCACTTCCGCTTCTTCGCTCTCTGCCGGTGATGTAGCGTTTGCGGTCTCCTATTCCGGGGAAACCCCGGAAACAATCGACGCCTTAAGCTGTGCCGGAGCCAGCGGTGCGGCCACGATCTCGCTGACTTCTTACGGCAGCAGCACGCTGGCCACCCTGGCAGATATCCCGCTGTTCTCCTCCTCGCTGGAGCAGGGAATGCGGCGGGGTGATATGGCTTCGCGGATTGCGCAGCTGCATATCATTGACATCCTGTTCACCGGAATGGTCAGCACCCGGTTTGGCGATTTCATTCCCAAGCTGGAGCAATCTTATCTGAATGTCCAACATTACCGTCATAAACGGGGAGGTTAATTCAAATGAACATTTTAAAATTCCGCAATGAAGAAGATTTCGCCCAGACCGGCGCGAACCTGATTGCCAGCCTGCTGCAGAGCATTCCCAAAGCCGTACTGGGACTAGCTACCGGCAGTTCACCGGTCGGCGTCTACGCCAAGCTGGTAGAGATGCACCGCAAGGGAAATGTCAGTTTCGCCAAAGCCTCTTCCTATAATCTGGATGAATATGTGGGCCTGCCTGTGGATCATCCCCAGAGCTACCGCAGCTTCATGAACGAACATCTGTTCAATCATGTCGATATTGATCTTACCCGGACACATGTCCCTAACGGAAATGCGGCGGATCTTGCTGCCGAATGTCTCGCTTATGACAAAATGCTCGAGGATAACGGGCCGGTGGACCTGCAGATTCTGGGCATCGGCAGCAACGGACATATCGGGTTCAATGAGCCGGATGCCAGTCTTAGCAGCGGCACGCATGTCGTCGACCTGCTGGAAGAAACACTGGAAGCCAATGCCCGCTTCTTCGACCGGCTTGAGGATGTGCCCCGCCAGGCGGTAACGATGGGCATCGGCGGCATTCTCAAAGCAAGGCAAATCGTGCTGCTGGTGCGCGGAGAAGAGAAGGCAGAAGCAGTTAAAAACGCGCTGGAAGGTCCGATCACGACACAGTGTCCCGCCTCCCTGCTGCAGAGCCATCCCAATGTGGTCGTTCTGCTGGACGAAGGAGCTGCGAAATGGCTGAAATAAATAGAACACCAGGCGAGCTACTCTACGGAAAAGTGCTGACTCCCTCCGGCCTGATTGAAGAAGGCGTAATCGCAGTATCAGAAGAGGTTATCCAATATGCAGGAGAAGCCGCCTGGCTGCCGGAAGCTTACGCCCACTGGCCCGCAGGCACCCAAGACAAGAGCGGGCTGCTGATCCCCGGATTCGTTGATGTACATGTGCACGGCGGTGCCGGTTACGATTTTATGTACTCGGATCAGGCATCGCTGGATATCATCACCCGGTTTCATGCTTCACATGGAACAACCGCCATGCTGGCCACCACCATGACCGCAGCCAAGGAAGACATCGACCGTGTATTGTCCGAAGTGGCTGACTATCGCAAAGGCGGCATGCCATTCGCCCAATTGGCCGGAGTGCATCTGGAAGGGCCGTTCATCAGCCCAAAATGGTCCGGGGCCCAAAATCCTGAGCATATTGTCCCGGCAAATATCACATGGCTAGAAGCGTGGGAGAAGCAATATCCGGGAATGATCCGCCAGGTTACCCTGGCGCCGGAATGTGAAGGCGCACTGGAAGCGATTCTCTGGTTGCGCAAGCATGGCATCACAGCAGCTCTCGGACATACCAATGCTACTTTCGAAGAGATTATTGCGGCTGCGGACGCCGGCTTAAACCAGGCGGTGCATATGTTCAATGCCATGACTCCGCTGCATCACCGCAAACCGGGCACAGCAGGTGCCGTACTGTTTGACGAGCGGATACGTGCTGAGATTATTGCCGACGGCATTCATGTGCATGCTGCGGCGATTAATGTACTTTCCCGGCTCAAAACCCGGAACAATCTGATGCTCATCACGGATGCCATGTCGGCAACCGGACTCAGCGACGGTGAATATACAATCGGTGACCTGCCGGTAATCGTACGGGAAGGCATTGCCACACTGAAGGATAACCCTGATGCGCTCGCCGGAAGCACGCTAACCATGATTCGCGGTTTCCGCTATCTGGTACAGGAAGTGGGACTCAGTCTTCAAGCAGCCTCCAACGCCGCAAGTCTTACCCCAGCCATATCACTGGGGATGCAGCGTTTCATAGGTTCGCTTGAAGCGGGAAAACGCGCGGATATCCTGCTGCTGGATGATGATCTTGAACTGAACGGTGTATGGATCGGCGGACGCACAATCTCCACCGATTCACCGGTTATCTGAGCAGAAGTACTGCCAGGCATATAAACTGAAATGCAGCCATCCAGACCGGAAGCCGGTAGGATGGCTGCATTTATTGTAACGGCCCGCTGATGGAATAATCCCGTTATTTCTCAGGCATACTAGCTCAGGCCGAGGGCAGGATTAATATCCGCTGCGTGTTGGGAAGATGCGCTCGACCATCGTCCGGAATTCATTGGCAAATCCTTTGAGCGGATGGCCCGCACGTACCTCTTGGGCATAAAAGCCGGCCCGTTCCACAAAGTCCGGATTGGCTGACACGTAGACGTTGTCTATGCTCGGATTATACTTCTTAACCTCAGCAGCAATCTTGTCCTTCATATCCTCGGTAACATCTTCATTGTTAGTCATTTTATTGCTGTTTTTTGGAGCAACGCTGCGGATCCCGATTCCCGTCCCCATGCCATCATCAATATCGCGCTTCATCCGGGTTCCATCGACCCAATTGCTTCCGGACAGAATACCATTGTTGCCGTTGCCAGGGTAAGCTTTGGGATTAGCTGTACCTATCCCTCCAACAGTACCCGTACCGGTCAGGCTTTTCGGTACACCAGCCATCGAACCTCCTGTACCTGTCATGCCCGGATTGCCCGTCACTGTTCCTCTTCCCCGATTGCCCATAATCGGTCCAGTTGCCCTGCCTTCTCCGGGGTTCACTGTCATTCCCGGACCGTTCAGCATGCCGGAAGTGTTATTGCCGAGCCCGCCGCCATAGCTGTAAGGACGTATTTTATCCGTACTTTTCACATGCATTCCGCCATCAGCCCTGTCTAAGGCTACGGCGACATAGGCGCTTTTTCCAGCAATCATTACATTTGCCGTGCGTACCTCCGGCATCGCCGCAATGCGGTCGGCGAGCTCCTGGCTCATCTCCATTTTGTCGAAGGCATTGCCCCGAACAGAATTGGTATTAATGCGGCCATCGTTCATTTTCCGTACACTTTTTGTCTGAACATTAGTTCCATTTGCAGAGTTATTGCCACCGCAACCTGTAATACTGACCATCCCCAGAAGCAGCGCGGCAGAGACTGAAATGCTGATCTTTGATCGCAACATGAACTCATCCTCCATCTCATTAAGTTATGATGTATACAGCGTAACAATCGTTAGCATGGCCTTCACCGGTTCAAGCTATCCTGAAAGGATTTGGTACTCTCTCCCCTGCACCGTCACATGCGGGGAAACATTCGCGTATCTTATAAACAGTAGGCCGTATTCACAAGCGAGCCGTGATTCTCCGCAAAGTAAAGTCAGGAGGGGTGAGCATGAAGGTTTTATTTACGTTTTATGTACCCAGCGGCGGGGTGGAGACACTGAACAAGCTAAGGTGCGAAAGCCTGCAGCGCAGCGGTATTGAATGCCATGTTTTATACCTCATGCCGGGGTCTGCAAGCCAGAATATCACAAACTTTCCCGTATTTATCACTTCCCGGGATGAAGAAATCAAGGAATTACTCGATACTCAGCATTATGACGCCATTATTGTTACATCGGATTATTTGTTAATGGAACGTCTGCGTTGTCTAGGCTATGAAGGCATTCTGATATACGAAGCCCAGGGGCTCGGAAAACGGGCTGATGCGGAGATTTTGATTATAGAGGCCGTACCTTATCTGAGATCCCACTGCAACGCTGTACTTATACCTCCTACCGATCATTTGCTGGAGCTGTTTATTTCTATCTGTCCCTGGCTCCACCGGTATGTAATCCCCAATATCGTGGATGTCCAGTCCTTCCGGCCGATCCCCGGTGAACCTCCCTGCGATCCGGTAATTGCCTGGGTAGGCCGGCTTGAAAACAACAAGAATTGGAGCGAATACTTGAAGATCGCCCATCAGATCCGCCTGCACAAACCCGCTCTGCATCTGTGGATGTTCCATGATCCGGAGCTTGCCTCCGAGGAGCAAAAGCAGCTGTTCCATGAGGAACTGCACGCTTTAGGACTAAATGACCGGCTGAATGTATTTACCAACATGCCCAACCATATTATGCCCGTTTATTATTCCTCCATTGCCGGTTCCGGCGGCTTTCTGCTATCCACCTCCATTACAGAAGGATTCGGGTATGCAGTTGCCGAAGCCATCTGCTGCACTTGTCCTGTACTTAGCACCGATTCGGACGGTGTCCGGTCTTTTATTGTTCATAACCACTCCGGCAAATTTTATCCGCTTGGCAATGTGGAGCAGGCTGTCAGTGAAGGCCTGGAGCTGATGGATAATCCTGCACTCCGCAGCCACATTCGCGAGCAGGGAAGGCTCCATATGATTTCACGCTTCGGCTCCGAGAGTTATGCCCATTCCTTTCGTGAGATGCTCAACTCCTTTTCCATCTTTTAGCGGCCGGCGCCAAAAGAACCTTCAAACCACCGGAAGACCGTGGAAATGAAGGTTCTTTGTGTGTCTTGAACAAATACTCAACCCAGCCTCGATACGATCTCATACATCTCATTCTGAAAGATTTGCACGCTTTTCTCCCAGGTGAAACGCAGTGAATCATTCTCTCCTTTCAGGGCAATGCGCTCGCGCAGTTCTTTGTCCCTGATTAAAGTGATAATATCATCGGCCAGACGGTTTTCATGCCGGTAGGACATCAGACAGTTGTGGCCGTGGACACCGTATTCGAGATTCCCCCCGGAATAAACCGTAACTAATGCAGCGCCGCAGCGCATCGCTTCCAGACCCGGCAATGAACCGGTATCGTACGTGCTGGAGCTGACAAAAATGTCGCTTTCATTATAGTGGTAGCACAGTTCCGTATCGTTTGAAGGCGTGCGTACATGATAACGGTCATCGGCGAGCAGAGTCTGGAGTGCAGCGGATGCGACATATTCTCCCGGCGGTGTTATCAGATATAATTCAATCTCCGGATGATGCGCCTTGACCAGATTGAGCTGCTGCAGCAGATAGTCCTGTTCCCGGTGGCCGGAGAATCCCCCTTCCGGCTTGCGCATAATTGCAGAGACTACCAGCTTGCCTTGCGTGTTCCGCCTGTGTGTATTATAAAAGTCAGGATTCACCCCAATCGGCACGATCCTGCCTTTAATCCCATGATTAATCCGGACAATCTCCTGCTGCCACCGGGACAGCACAAACAAATTGCGGGCAATATTATAGGAAGAGAAGGACTGATTATTATCCGGCAGAAAAGTCGGTTCATAACATAACGCCAGGCGAATATGCAATCCCTTGCCTTGTTCACTGGCCCGCTGCGCCACAGGCACGGTAGTGTAGTAATTCGAAATTATGACATCGCTATAAGGAAAATCGTCCTCTGACAGCTGGCTGAAGCTGGAGTAGAGGACCTTGCACTTCATATCATATTCGACAATGCCGTGATTGGGCATAAGAATGATCACTTCATGGCCGATGATTGCCAGACGGTTGGTAAGTTCTGCGAGCATACGCTGCGCCCCGCCCCTGGACAATGTCAGAATCGGGAATGTCAGTCTCATTTCCCTCTCTCCTTTCTCAGCAGCTGCGAGAGAGATCTATGATGCTTCGCCTGCACCATTTTAATCTCCTTGTTCTGCGCTTCACTGTGAATCACAGAGCCCATCTCCTTGTGTATACGATAATCAAGCAGCGGCTCCTCAATGTAAGACCAGCGGTAATGCGGCAATATACGCAGCCACAGGTCATAATCCTGTGTGTATAAAAAGCGTTCATTAAAAATGCCCACGGTGCGGAAGATATCCATATCGAGCAGAACAGTACTGCCGTTAACCGGACAGCCCGTCATCATGGTCGCGATAAGCTGGCTTCTATCGGGAAAGGGGACCTTTATGACCTCAGAAACACGGTCCCCTTGTTCATTAATATAATAATAGGCGGTATGGTTAAATGACGTTCCTGTGCTGCGCAAAGCCTCCATCTGCCGCCGGATTTTATCGGGATGAAACAGATCGTCAGCGCTTAACCAAGCAAAATAAGACCCGCTGGCCGCCTTGATACCCAGGTTGAGCGCAGATGCGGTGCCACCGTTTGATTTGTGAAAGTACTTAATTCTGTCTCTGTAAGGAGCCAGCTTCTCCGTGTGGAACAACGATCCGTCATCCACTACGATAATTTCGATATCCGGGTAGCTCTGGGCCAGCACGCTTTCCACCGCTAGATCTACGTAGGGGCAATTGTAGAAGGGGATGACCACCGAAACCTTGGACTTATGCTGATTCATGCGCTCACCTCCTTCCCGAAGTATTATTTATACTGTCTTGCAGGCAAGTAAGGCATCCAGCGGTTCATGATCTTCTCCGAACGCTTCCCGGAAGGCCGGATTCTCTGCATGGTGATAGCCTTTAAGCACGGTTACCGAGTAACCCAGCCTCAGGAAATCCTCCGCTTCCCAGCCGCTCCAGTGTTTTTGATAATACTCTCCCTGCAGGTGAAAATGATCTGTCCCTTCCTGCGGAAAAAATCCGCGCGGAGTGAACACCACCACACGATTGGTGGCGATCATCTCCGCTTTTTTGAGAAGCTCCATTCCTTCCTTCATGGAGAAATGTTCCAGCGAATCAATTAGTGTCACCGCCGAGAACGTGCCCGGCAGAAAGAGCTTATCAATATGGCTGGCATCGGCATGCACCGGGATAATATGCGGCGAGGTGTATTTGCGGTGCAGCAGATAAGGCCTGTGAATGTCCAGGCCGACTACCAGAGCAGCTTCATAGCGTTCAAGCAGAGTACCGGTGCCGCTGCCGATATCCAGAATGCTCTCGGAGAACTTGAGATACTCCAGCAAGACCGGCAGGAAATCTTTCACTGCAATTTCCCGGTACATAGGCTTCCCCTCCCTTTAATAAATGACTTAAGCCTAACCGCCCATAGAAGTGATCAAACCGCGGAGCAGTCCGTTATAACGGGCATTGGTCGCGGCTGCTTCAGCCATAATCACATCATAATGCTTAAGGGTTCCCATGCCGCTGTGGCGGCGGTACGCCGTTAAAGACTGGTTCAGCATAATCGGAGGATATCCGTTCAGAATCGCCCGGAACCACAGATCATAATCATGTGTGTAGGGCAGTGCTTCATCAAACAGACCGATAGCGCCGAACAGCTCCCGCTTAAACATTACCGTACAGCCGTTTATCGGATTCCCCTGAAGAAAGCAGCGTAGATAGTCCAGGTGATTCGAGAATACCGCCGCCGCGTTCATTTCGGTCAGTTGTGATTCTCCGTTGATAAAATTAAAGTTCGTGTAAGTGATAAGCAAACGGTTCTGTTCCATGAACAGAACCTGATTGTTGATCTTGTCACGGTAGAACATATCGTCAGAGCTAAGCCAGACGACATAGTCACCTGTAGCATAGTTGATGCCGTGATTCAGCGCGGAAGCGGTGCCTCCATTGCTTTTGCCGAGATAATGAATCTTAGGCAGATAGGGCATAATCCGGTCCATATGAGCTGTGGAGCCGTCATCGACGACGATGATCTCATAAGGCTGCCAGGATTGGGACAAGGCGCTTTGCAGCGCCTGTTCAATATAAGGACAATTATAAAAAGGAATTATCACCGATACTTTTGGAGTCATTACATCCTTCCTTCCCTACTGGCACGATAAAAGTCCACAATATCTGCAAGCGACTGCTCAAGCTGGATTGCCGCACTCCAGCCGAGTGCAGTTACATTGTCTTCAGATGTTTCAGGTTGCGTGACCGAACCGGGCAACACTCCGGAGTCTGCTTCCGCAGGAATCCCAGCTTCCGGACCCCAGTCCATTCCAACCGGTACCGCGGCATGAGCCAGCAGCTTCTCCGCGATCTCCCCCAGCGTTCGCTGCTTCCCGGAATCGATCCGGTAGACCTTTCCTGTCTCTCCCTTGCGCAGGATATAGTCATAGGCCCTTACGGCGTCGCGCACATCCAGAAAGTCCCGTAATTCAATCCGTGAAGAAAGCCTGAAAGGCGGAATCTCTTCGTCCGTACCCGTGGCGGCTTCACTCCGCACAATATGCTGAGCAAGCAGGGAGCAGAAGCCGGTGGAGGGGCCGGGGCCGATCAGGTTGCAAGGCTCCGCCAGCAGCACGGGCTGCTTGAACAGAGTTCCCCAGGCGAGCGATACCAGTTCCTCCAGTGTTTTGCTGAGGCTGTAGGGATGCGGCGGACCCACAGCGGTTCCGGGTCTGTACTTGAGCCGGGAGCCGGCCACCAGAATACGGCTGGCCGGCTGGGCACGCAGCGCCTCAAGCAGATACAGGGTTGCCATAACATTCGTTTCCATATAAAGCAGGGGATCCCGCCACGACTCCGGTACCGAATTTCTGCCTGCCAGATGCAGCACGTCGTCTGGCCGGACCTGCCCGATCATGGCATGGACCGCCTTGCGGTCGCTTAAATCGCAAACATATTGCTGAACCCCCTCCGGAAAAACAGCGGACTCCGCTGCCGGATGGCGCACTACAGCGGTCACTTCCGCTCCGCCAGCCCTGAAATAGGCAACGGCGTGCCGGCCGGTAAAACCGGCGGCTCCGGTAATCAGCAGCTTCCGCCCCTTCATGTGGACATCTCTGAGCGTTGCATCCAATCAGCCAGCTCTGCCAGCATTTCCGGATAGGAAGGCAACTGGATCTGGACATCAGCTCTTGTGTTTACCAGTGTACGGTCCTGAATATGCACATCTTCGGGAATGATCTCAACATCTTCCTTATGAAATGCATACTGCAGATGCCGGAGCAGTTCATATTTACTGACCGGTTGGGGATGGGCCAGATGAATCAGGCCGGATACCTCTGATTCCAGCAAGCCATCCACCGCCTTGGCCAGCTCGAGTGTCGTCACGCCATTCCACATGACCCGTTCATAGCCGGAGACCGGCCCTTTCTGGGATAGAAACCACTCCATCAGGCCAATGCCGCCGGAGCGGATTTCCGGTCCGATAATGGAGGTGCGGATCGTTAAATGGCCGGGCGCACGGATCTCTCCGAGACTCTTGGTAATCGCATATACAGAAGTGCCGTCAGGCGTATCATCCTCCGTGTAACGGCCGCGTGTTCCTTCGAACACGCAGTCGGTACTGATGTGGATCAGCCGGGCATGAACGGCATCCGCCGCGCGGCGCAGCCGGTGGGGAAGAAATCCGTTCACATGGTAGGCACCGATCCGGTCACGCTCGGCAAATTGATTCAGTACTCCCAGCGCATTGATAACGCAGTGGGGGGAGACGATTTCGACCAGTTTCTCCACGCCGGCGATATCGTCGGCATCTACATACAGCCCGCCAAGATCACTCTTATCCCGGGTTGTATGGAAGACGTGATGTTTGCCCTGGCGGCGAAAATACGCCGCCAGCATATGACCCGCCATACCGTTTCCGCCGAGGATAAGCAGCTTCATTGGAGGAAACCTCCCCGGATCAGGATATTCTTGATCTCCTCCTGGTCCATCAGGTTGTTCTCCGAGCTAAAGCTGTTGAAGGAAACATGCGGATAGCTGCTGTAGTGGGCTTTCAGCTCCGGCATATCCAGCGTAGGGAGAATAACAAGATACTGCTCATCGTAAACGACGGTGGTCAAGCTCTCGAAGTCGCTCATCAGGATTTCATGGATTTTCTCACCGGGGCGGATACCTGTTTCAACAATGCTTACATCACGTCTTCCCGAGTCTTCGATCAGCACCTCAGCCAGATCGACAATCCGGCAGGTCGGCATCGTCATGACGAAGATTTCTCCGCCGATGCTGACCTCGGACGCTTTGAACAGCAGGGTGATTGCATCGCGCAGGGTAAAGAAGAAGCGGGTCATTTTCATATCTGTAATGCGCACCTGACCCTTATCCTTAATCTGCTTCATGAACAGATGGACCACGCTGCCGTTCGTTCCCAGCACATTGCCGCCGCGTACGGTCACAAAGCGTGTGCTTGTGCCTAGCAGGTTCGCATACACAAACAGCTTTTCGCCGATCGCTTTGGTCATGCCATAGAAGTTAGACGGATTAGCCGCTTTATCGGTGGAGATATAAATCGCTTTTTCTACATTATTGGCAATAGCTGCTTCAATGACGTTCTGGGTGCCGACGACATTCGTCTTGAGCGCTTCATACGGCTGATCTTCGCACACCGGAACATGCTTCAGCGCCGCAAGATGGAACACATAATCCACGCCGCGGCATGCGGCCACAAGAGCATCTTTGTCACGGATATCGCCGATGATGAAGGTGAGGCGGCTATCCTCATATTCGCGGCTCATCGACACCTGGGCTGACTCGCTGCGGGAGAAAATTACGATCTCCTTAGGATTTTGCGGCAGAAGCTGCCGGATGAGTTCATGCCCCCAGGAACCGGTTCCGCCTGTGACCATAATCCGTTTATTATTGAACATGCAGGTTCCCTCCAAGCAAAAATTTAACTACCTTTGCCGAGACATCCGGTGTCATGTAGCCTTCCGGTGCCTCCCATTCCGGACTCAGCGACGTCATCAACCGGGTACAGCGCAGAATGCTGTTCTGCTCTACTCCCGACACTACATTACTGCCGCAATCTACCGTCTCCGGACGTTCTGTCGTCCTGCGGATCGTTACGGTCGGCACTCCCATCAGGCAGCACTCCTCTTGGACGGTTCCACTGTCGGTAATTGCACAGAGGGCATAACGCTCCAAATGGACAAAATCGAAAAATCCGAAAGGATCATGGAATTCCACAAGAGGGTTCATCTTTAGCGGGAATTGCTCCGTCAGCTTGGAGCGTGTGCGGGGATGGATACTGCAGATCAGGCGGATTCCAAAATGTTCAGCCACAAGGCACAGGCCGGACATAATTTGCAGCAGTGATTCGGGATCATCGACATTCTCGGCGCGATGGGCAGTGACTAGAAAATAATGGCCTGCCGTAAGATTCAGCCGGGCCAGAATATCGCTGGCTCTAATTTGCTCTTCATAATGTGTAATGACCTCGTGGATCGGATTGCCGGTTAATACGATACGCTGGCTGGGGAAACCTTCACTCAGCAGATGCCGTTTGCTCTGCTGCGTATATGGCATATTAATGGTCGAAACAGCATCTATGACACGGCGGTTTTTCTCCTCCGGCACTTTCAAATCGTAACAGCGGTTCCCCGCCTCCATATGCACGACCGGGATACCCATGCGCTCCGCGAGAATTGCACACAGCGCACTGTTGGTATCTCCGAGCAGCAGCACCCGGTCCGGCTGTTCTTTGAGCAGAATGCTTTCCAGGCTTCCGAACATGGCGGCAAGCTGCCCGCCAAGCCCGGCTTGCTTATCCTGCAGCACATAATCCGGTGCCCGCAGCCCCAGCTCTTCAAAGAATATCCCGCTGAGACTGGCGGTGAAGTTCTGTCCCGTATGCACCAGCACATGCCGCTCCGCATGCTCATCGAGCAGCGGAATGATGACGCTGAGGCGGATGATTTCGGGCCGTGTGCCCAAAATCGTCATGATCTTCATGGGTTCACTCCCCTACCTTGTTTGAGTATAACTTGCTGTATTTCACACACTGCGGGGAGGTGCACCCGCAGTGTTCACGCCGCTTTGCGGCGGCTCTTCCCACGCCGGCGTGCGCGGCTGCCTGTGCGGCGGGATTTGCCGCCGCTGCCCTTCCGGCGTGCCGGCCGCGCCGTGCGCCGCTTGCGGCCCGGGCGCCCGCTGCGGCGCGCCCGGGCTTTGGCGCGGCGCANCTCTTCCCACGCCGGCGTGCGCGGCTGCCTGTGCGGCGGGATTTGCCGCCGCTGCCCTTCCGGCGTGCCGGCCGCGCCGTGCGCCGCTTGCGGCCCGGGCGCCCGCTGCGGCGCGCCCGGGCTTTGGCGCGGCGCAGCTTGCCGCGCCGGAGCCTCGCTCTGCGCAGCCGTGTTGCGCGGCGCGAGTGGCCCTTGCCCGGCGGCGACTGCTCCGGCGGCGACTGCTCCGGCGGCGGTGGCGGGGGTGGCGGTGGTGGCGGTGGTTCCGCCGCCGCCACGGGTTCGCTGCTGCCCGGCGCTTCGCTTACGGGCAGTTGCACAGGCGCACCGCCGGAGAGCGGCTCGGCGGGCTCACTGCAGATTGGCAGCTCTACCACCGCTGCCGTGCAGTAACGGAGCTGCCAGCGCTCCGCCAGCCCCAGCAACCGTGCCCTGTAGGCCGCCGGGCCGTATACGGCATCAACGCGTTCCCGCGACTGGCTGCCGATGGCTGCCGCTAGTCCCGGCTCCGCCAGCAGCACCTTTACCCGGTCAGCCAACGCCTCGATATCCTCCACCGGAGCGAGTTGGTTGCCGCAGCCGGCCATGTGCAGAATCTCCTGCAGCCCGCCGGAATCATAGGCGACCACCGGTTTGCCGAAGGCCATTCCCTCCAGGGCGGTCATGCCGAAACCCTCACGGATCAGGCTGGGAACAACCAGCAGATCCATTGCGCAATAGGCCGAAGGCAGACATTCTTCATATCCCGCGAACTTGAACCGGGAGGTCAGTCCCTCCAGCTTCACCTTGCGCACACAGCGGTCATAGTAGTTTTTGTCTCCGGGAGTACCAATGACGAGATACTTCGCCTTCGGATACTGCTCACTGACAAGGACGGCCATTTTGACGAAATGCTCCAGCCCTTTCTCCTTGTTGATGAAGGAGGAAATATATCCGATCAGCGGTTCATCCGGAGACACCTTGAGCTCACTCCGCCGTTCCCCCCGGAGCTTGCTCCAGGCTTCCATCATCAAATCTTTATCATTCCAGGACGGCGGGAGCTGAGTTACCTTGCCTTCGCGGATATCCGCCGGGAAACAGGCCGCAGCCGTATGCGAAATTGCCAGAATTTCATCGCTGTTCCTGTGGATCAGGTCTACACTGATCGGGGTGAACTCATTGTCCGTAATCGTCTCGGAAATCTTCCAGACCACCGGGATGCCAAGCGACTTCGCCGCCATTGCCGGCAAAGCATGCACACAAGTGCTGGAGATAATAAATGCCGGACGCAGACCAGCCAGCCAGTCTGTCATTTCTTGATATTCCCGGCTTTCCTGAAATTTGCGGATATCCGCTTCCAGTCCGGCATAAGGAGTGTACATTCCGTAGACGAGAGGAATCGACAGCAGCTCTACATTCAGGCCGAAGCTGCGGGCCTGGCGCGTCAGCTTGCCGTCCTGGGGCGCTACGAGAATACAGTTAAAGTATGGAGACAGCTCCCGGCCGAAGAACAGCAGCAGCTTCTCCGCACCCGTAATACTGCGCGTATTGGAAACATGGGAAAAGAGGACGATTGTAGCTTTGTCGGCCATGGTGTTTCGGCGCTCCTTGGCAAGAGGCCTCGAGCGACCATTCACCTCCCTAAAAGTTTTACGAAGCATTAGCTACGGGACAGTTCTTCATGTAAAACTCGCTTCGAAAGCACTGAGTCACTTGGAGAAGCGCACTTTGCAGGCAAACGCCAAGGTCAGGTTACTTCACCAGTATATTGAGGGGGCACAGATGCCGGCACGACACCTGTCCCCTGATATACGCACATTTCCTGGTATTTTGTCCCCTTATCGGTTAGCCATAGATTACGTTCAACAGCTGATTCAGGCGTTTCGTGTAGGTGTGATCCTTCAGGGTCCGTTCAAAAGCGCGCAAGGCCATTTCCCGGCGCTCTTCTTCATGGGTCAGGTAATAGTGGACTTTTTCCATCAATTCCAGCGGGCTGGAGAAGGTGTCGATTTCTTCTCCGATCTTATAGAAGGAGCCCATATCATCTCTGGCATCACTCAGCTGCAGAGTGCCGCTGGCCGCGATCTCGAAGGTGCGCGGGTTAGGCGAAGCCGCGGGAATAACCAGCGCATTGTTGTTGGCATCCTCGTCCACATGGGAACGGTGAAGGTTAATGACAATTTTAGAGCCGCTGTACGTGGTGGCTGTCTCCTGCGGCGACATCCACTTTCCGACTTCAATGCGCTCTCCATAGAGCGGAGCTTCAGGCAGACGATCCCACCAGATGCCGTTGATCACAGTGTTATAGCTCATCAGCTCCGGCATAATATTGCGGAAGAACTCAATCCGGTTCCAGTAAGCGGAGCCGATGAAGCTGATATCCCGGCATACCTGAGAACGCCCTGTCGTCGGACGATAGTGCTCCCTGTGGGCGGCAAAGGGCAGGTAATGTACTTCTGTGCAGCCGAGGCCACGGTAGATTTCCACGCAATTGCGCTCCAGGGTGAACACGTAGTCGTAATGCGTCACAATTTTCATGGTGAAATCGGTATAATACGGATCATCGGTCAGCCAGATCGCCGTCTTGATGCCTCTGCTCCGCAGGACGGAGAGTTGCTCCAGCGGCAAATCAAGGCCGTCCAGCACCAGCATCAGATCGGGGCACTGCGCCGTGGCGAGCTCAATAAGATCCTGGCGCACATCGGTAACCGTGACCTTTACGGTTAATTTCTGCAAGGCGTAAAGAACCGCATCGTCCAGCGGCGAATACGGATAGCCTTTACCCGAGGCTACGTACATGACATGAATATTGCGGACCGGAAGCAGCTGTTCCGGACGGCCGTCCAGAATGGCGAGTCTTCCCCGCAGATAGCCCTCGTCATATCCTACCTTGAAGCCGGTCAACCGTCCGCGCAGCTTTTCTTCCTCCGCAGGCGTCCGCGGCATAGGCGGTGCGGGCATAATAAATTCAGTCTTCATGAGTATTCGCTCCTTCATCCCATTTTGGAATTCACACTTGTGCTGTAAGAACATTCAATAATTGAGGCAAACGCGCCATAAACGTATGGTTGCGCAATGTCGTTTGCAGCCCCCGCAATGCAATCAGGCGGCGCTCCTTCTCATGAACCAAATAGTATTCGATTTTGCGCTGCAGCTCTTCAGCAGAGCCAAAGGTCTCCATGTCAAACCCCGGCCGGTAGAAGCGGTCCAGATCTTCACGGATATCGGTCAGCTGCATTGTTCCGCAAGCACTGATTTCATAGGTCCTAGGATTGATGGAACGGGACGGCAATTGAAAGGAATTCCGGTTATCCTGTCCCCCCTCCCATGGACGGTGAATGTTGATGACCAGCTTTGACCCGCTGTAGTAATTCGCTGTCTCCTCAGGCGGAATAAATCCGTCCTTAATGAAAGGCGAGAGCTCCTCAAACTGGGTCAGACGCTCCCAGAACCCGCCGGCGATCAGCACCTTTTTGTCCTTCAGAAAAGGAGCCAGCCCATCAAACAGCTCCGTCCGGTTGCGGAAGGCGTTGCCGATAAACACCACATCATATTGATATTGCGGATCGGTGCGGCGCGGATAGAACATTTGCGGATTCACACAGAGCGGAAGATAATGGACAGAAGCCACCCCAAGTGAGCGGTAGAATTCCACACAGCCCAGCTCATGCGTAAACACATGGTCGTAATGCTGGCTGATAACAGAAGTGTCTTTGGTAAAATAAGGATCATCTACAAACCAGATTGCCGTAGAAATACCCAGTTTTTTGATTTCGGTAATTTGCTCCAAATGGTTCTCGGGAAACACATGCAGCCCGTTCATGACAAGTACCGCTCCCGGCATTTCGCGTGCCGCAACTTCCAGCATGGTTTCCGGATCGCTTAAGACCAATTCACTGACCAGCTGTCCAAGCGCCTCCGTTACACCTGCGTCTATGGCTTGAAATCCCTGGGGTACGTACATCAGCTTAAGCGGGCGGCACTCCTGCTCTGCCTCCGGAGAATTCAGGCGTTTCACGGCTTCACACAAGCCAAGACGGTATCCCTCCTGATATCCGTCCCTATATTCCTGCGGACGCTCTGTTCTCTTTTTAACTTTCACGGCTTTCACCCTGCCCCGTCATATTCTCAAGACAATATAACTATATGCGGAGTCAGCGTTCGCCTCATGGACACCTGTCTGTATTACGGCGAAATTGGCTGATGCCCCCTGTCATCCACCCGGATTGCCCGAACCTTTGCAGAATTTATCCACTCAGGCTACACTGAAGACAAGCCAATTGAGCGTGCAAGATATCATTCGTAAGTAGGGAGAGTGGGAGAATGAATACTATGAATAATGCCATGCTCTACGTCCGCCATGCGGAGCTGCTTCGCGATAAGGTTCCTTCCTTCCGGACTTATCCGTTTCATTTGCCGGCGGTGCGCGACCTCCATCGTCTGGAGTTTCAGAAGCAGGTTACTTTTCTGGTAGGGGAGAACGGAACGGGAAAATCAACCTTACTGGAGGGAATTGCGGCGGCATGGGGCTTTAATCCGGAAGGCGGGACACTCAACTTCTCATTTAACACCCGGTCTTCACATTCACATCTGTATGAATTCTTTCGTATTGCCAAAGGGGTACGGCGTCCAAAGGACGGCTTCTTCCTGCGTGCGGAGAGTTATTACAATGTGGCGACTTATATTGACGAATTGGATGAAGAGCCTAAGGCAGGCAACTTCATCAAGGATTCCTACGGGGGCAAGTCATTGCATGAGCAGTCGCATGGCGAATCCTTTTTTTCCACCTTTGTTCACCGTTTTGGCGGCCAAGGCCTCTACATTCTCGACGAGCCGGAGGCTGCCCTGTCCCCGCTACGGCAGATGTCGCTGCTGGTGCGGATGCATGAGCTGGTGCAGCAGCATTCGCAGTTCATTATCGCCACACATTCACCTATCCTGATGTCTTATCCGGGCGCAGATATCTATCTCCTGGGAGAGGAAGGCATCCGGCAGGCTGCATTGGAGGATACGGAACATTACACTGTAACCAAGGCGTTCCTGAACGACCGTCAAGGCATGCTGCGCGAGCTGCTGGGCGACGGCTAACTGGCGTTATCTGGCTTATCACAGTGCCAAGAGTATCCCCAAGCAGACTAAGCGGAACAAAATTACACAATAGTGAATACGCTTGCTATTTAAAGCTTGGACCTATCGTGACACATATTGTGGTACACGCCCTCTCATTTTGCCAAGTGACACCGCTTGCGTGATTTCAAGTGCACATCTACCTCTCATTTCCCCATCTAGCCCTCATACGGCGAAATCAAATGCACCTTTACCTCTCATAATTTCCTGTACATAAAAAAAAGACACCCTAACGGCTGCCGTTAAAGTGTCTTCATCTATAAAATTGCTTCCTATTATACTCTAGTAGAGCTGATCATCCTTGTCCGTGAGGCAATCGGTATACTCGTTCAGAAGAGCATCCAGCTTTACGGATTGGCGAAGCACTCTTAAATCATTCATTCCATACTCAATGGCCATTCTATTCAATTCCTGTCTTGCCTGTTCAATTCTATCCTTGTGTTCATCATTTCCCATAGCGGCCCCCTTATTGGATGAGGCTGTTTCAAGCCGATTTCTTGTTATTTACTAAAGTTCCAAACACATTGTATTCCATAATCAGTTAAGGGTCAATTCCTCTGCAGAAGGCCAAGTTGGGTAAGTTTTCAGCGCCTAACGTTTTTGGCCTGCAAAGTATTTTCCTGCGCCTGCGAGCTTATGCACCACCCAGCCCAGCATAGCTACGGCCATCATATCAAAGCACACATTGAACAGGAATAAATGCTTGCCGATATCCGCACGACCGTCGCCCAGGATCGGTACCAGAAAGGAGAACAACCCGATCAGGCCCAGCAGCATCATCAGCTCACCGGCTATCCGTCCGCGTAATTCGCGGGTACGGAAATATTCGAACAGCACTCCGCCGTAATACACCAGATAGAACAAAACGAGGAAACCGAGGGTATGCGGAATATGGTTGTTTTTAAACTGACTCCAAGCGCTGTAAGTATAGGCGAGTGCACCTGCCGGCTTATTCTCGCTCTTCTCATAGCTCCCTAGATAATAAGGGCGGATAGACATGCTGTTCTCAGCAGCGTATTTCATATTGTCTATCAAGCGGGAAGGATGTTTTAAATAGAAGAACAACACGTCCTTATGGGACATCCGGTCATAGAAATCCGGCGTCAGTGAAGGATCATCCTGCTTGATGGCTGTATCTCCCTGAAAATAATTCGTACCCGCCAGCACCTCCAGCCGCTCCGGCAGCCCCAGATCGCGCAAATCCCCCCGCACATCGGGCGACTCATTCAGAATCCCGAAAAATACCGTTTGATAGAGATTGATATGCTTCAGTTCCTTGGGTGCCCCGACATACATAATGACTGACACAAGAAATACCGCTACCGCAAACCACCGGGCCAGCTTTTTCCAGCTGCCTGATCCCTTGAGTGCGGCCATCCGCAGGAAGATCAGCGCAAATGCTATACCCACCGGCGCGTTTTGGATTTTGGAGCAGATCAGGAACAGCACGGCAATAAAGAACACCGTCAGCCCTTTGGGGGTAGGCTGTTCCTGCCCGGCAAGTCTCAGACCCAGCGCAAATGTAAGCAGCATAAACACCATCGACACGGGTTCGCCGAACAGCGAATTGAAATAAGCCAAATACCCGATGTCATAAAAAACAAACAGCATTCCCGCACCCAGCACCAGTCCCGTAATGTAGGAACGGCCTGTGCCCAGCTTAACAATCAGCCAGGTGGCTGCCAGCAGCAGGAGGGCATAAACGGCACCCAGCAGGCGAATATCGAAATAGCTGCCGTGGAAAAGGCCGGAAATGAGCCTTGGCACCAGCACCAGAAAAATTTGCGACGAAGGATAAAACCCCCGAAACAGATTATCATAAGAAAATCTGGAATGGCTGAAGCTGAAAAAGCGGTCAGCATAATCTTCCACAGCCTCATAGTAATTCAAGCCGATCGTATTCATCATACGCAGAAAGTCGCCATTGTCGGCAACTCCGACGAACGGCTTCAGGAACAGCAGATAAATAATCAGCCCGCCCCCGGCAAGAGCCGCCAGTACCTCTGCCTTCAATAGTCTTTTCATAGTCTCCCCCTAGCGCTGCGGAAGCAGCTTCACATATTCATCAGACAGGCCCATCAGCTTCAGAATATAGTCATAGTCTTGTTTGTATGAACTGAAATCCTTCACAGGCTCCAGCGTATCCAGCGAAACGGCTTCACCGTCTTCGAAGCCTTTACCCGGCACGAACATAATTTCATCATTAAAAAAGGAACCCGTAGGGAGATAGTAACGCATGCCCACTACATTGTGGTCAACATTAAGCAGATCCTGCCCGAACGCCGTATAACCTTCTTCTTTCAGCGGAATCCCCAGCAAATTGGCCAGAGTCGGAACGAAATCCATTTGGCCTCCGGTCCGGTCCACGACCCGCCCCTGCTCCATGCCCGGAACATGAATAATAAGCGGGATGTTGAATCGGCTGACCCGCGAATCATATTTCGTTCCCAGCGCAGCTTCCACCTGCTCCGGCGGCACATCCTTAGGCTGCAGTCCAAAGTGATCGCCGTACAGCATCAGCACGGTGTTCTCCCACAGCCCGCTTTGCTTCAGTCCTTCAATCAGCGTCCCGATGGCATAGTCAGTGTAATTGATTGCCGTTAAATAATCGCCCAGCATGGTATCCTGCAAATCCTCCGGCAGCGTTATTCTTTTGGCAGCATCAGGGATCTTGAACGGGTGGTGGCTGGAGGCGGTTACCAGTTGAGCATAAAAGGGTGTTCCTTTCTGCTGCAGCTTCGCCAGCTCATCAACCGCTGTAATATACAGCTGCTCATCGGAAGCGCCGAAAGCATTGAAATGATCATTGGTATAATGGCCCTTATCATAATAGCCGTTAAAGCCCAGCGCCGGATACAGCTGATTGCGGTTCCAGAACCCCACCTTGTTCACATGAAAGGTGTAAGCTTCGTAGCCTTTATCCCGCAAAAGACGGGGCAGACTCGGCAGCTCCCGGTCTCCGAAGCCCGTTGACATCGCCAGCGTGCCTATCGGATAGATCGAGGTATTGCTCATAAATTCAGCGTCCGAGGTATTGCCCGGACCAATCTGCTGATAGACATGCGGAAAATAAAAGCCCTCTCCCGCTAAGCGGTTCAGCACCGGCGTTAATTCCTGACCGTCCAGCGACTGATGCAGCGGAAAATTCTGAAAGGCTTCCATCTGGATGACAATTACATTTTCCCCCTTTTGCGAGCCGAACAAATCCGGCACCGTCCCCGGGGCCTTATCACTGTATGGATAAGAAGATTGAAGTTCCGTTACTTTGGCAATGGTATCCTTGATATCTCCGGTTCCAATCAGGCCATTATCCTCCTGGGCTTTGATCGCAGCCACCACTTCGTAATTCAGAAATCCGGCGCTCTCCGCCTGAACCAGCTCGTTGGTAATTCCCTTTGCCGCATGTACGGAGTAGACCGACAGCGAAGCACCGCCTATAATGGCGGCAAGAATGACGATCAGTTGGGCTCTCCGCCCACGGGGAGACCGCCAGCTCCGCACCGGATAAGCTGTACCTCTCCGCCATCTGCGAATCAAGGCGTACAGAATCATGATCACAATATCGGCAAAAAACAGGTAATCAATGTACTCGATTGTCGATTCCACGCTCTCTTTTACCGCAAAAACCTGATTTAGCTCATAGAAAGCCAAATAGGTCGGAACCGACCCGAAATGGTTAAAATAGACACTGGACGCAAACAGCAGCAGCGACAATATTCCGTTAAAGCTCCAGTAGACCGCCGTCTTCATCCGTCCCGGTACAATCAGCGCCAGAATCCCCATAATCAGCAGAACCGGAGCAATATCCGCCGCAATCCATTCCCAGGAAATCCGGTCGAAAAAATTTATTCTCAGCAGCAGCAGCTTCAGCCAGATCAATCCGGCCACAATAAAGAAATGGGCATGCACCAGCCCAATTTTGTTCTCGCTCATTAGTTCTCCTTATTCACCCGTAATCTCTTTTGTAAATTCCACTCTTATTTTCAGTAAAATATCAGATTTCTCTAGTATAGCAATACTTGTTATGTATATCAAAGAGGGATGCGGCCTCATGCAGGCACACATCCCTCTTCATAATATATTGAATTCCACCCTTATTAAGGATTCATCTCCCGCTTCACCTTAAAGCTGTGCATGACACCCGCAACATTATAGGAGGCCTCGATTGCCGGTGCCGTTCCCCCGCTCTCAAAGGTAATGATCCCTGGCCTCGATTGATTCTTAACCAGCGTGTAGTCCTCCAGCCGAATACCGAATATTCCATCTGCAATAGCCGCAGCCGCACTCTGCAGCTTGGAATTCTCCATGTCCAGCAGCTTCCGGTCCTGTTCGGCGAGCTTCTTGAGATCAGATGACTTGGCTATGAACAAGGATGAATCAGAGACTTCCACGACTTCTTGCGTAGCATCATTGAAAGTTATAACAAATGAGGGAAAAGATACATCCGGGCCATAAAATAAAGTGATTTCATCGTCCACTCCCTCTCCGGTGTAACGGGAAGCCTTACTCAGCTTATCCGTGCCGCCGCTTCTAAACAAACCAAGCGCATGCAGCCCGGCCTGTTTCATTTTATCCGCGATCTCATTCTGGCCTACCGCAAAGTAAGCCCGGTCATATTTCCCGTTCACATAACCAATCTGTGCCTCTTCCGAGAACAGGTTCTCGCTCACCTGCGCAGCCTGATTAGGGACACGCCCGTAATCCACAAACCGTGTCAACCCATCCGCTTTGAACTCGCCCTTATAACCCAGTTCCCGCAGTTTCTCCTTGGCCTTGCCCAGCATATCGTCATCAATTTCTTCAGCAGCAAATATAGCGCTCATACTGTACATCATCACTTGCCCTGTCTCCGTGCTGACCCAGATATTGGCGTAATAGTCGCCGTCCTTAAAAATAATGCGGACCTGATCTGCTCCTACCTGCGGCTCTATGCTCTCGAAGGGCAGCTTCTTGCCAAGCTGCTCCTGCATCGTCTTCTCTGCCGTCTTGATCATCCCGGCCTCCGTAACGTCAGCGGTTTCTTCATGCTGATAGGAAGGACCGGCGGTGTTTCCTTCGCCAAAAGGTCCGGTTCCCAGGTAAAACACCCCTGCTCCCACAAGCAGCAGGACTCCGGCAGCGGCTATGCCCGCACGGAATTTAAATCCTTTCCGTTCCTGGTGCGGCTCGCCTTCCTTCACCCGGCGCATAACCTTATCGGCATGCACCTCCGTAAATTTCGCCTCTTCGAATGGCCCTTTTCTAGCCCGTTCATACCACTCAGGCTCCCGTTCCCGCATCACTCCAACCCCCTTATACTTTCCTGGACTTTACGCCGCGCACGGTGCAGTCTGGATTTGACGGTTCCCGGAGATAACCGGGTCAGCTCGGCAATTTCTTTTACCGACAGCTCCGCTCTTAAATCGAGCACCAGCACTTCACGGAATTTATCCGGCAGCTTCATAATAATGCTCCAAATGTCGTCGATATGGCGGTTGCCGAGATACTCCATCTCCGCCGAACGGGTAATGCCGGTCTGTTCCAGCACGAACCCTTCATTGCCGGAGCCGGAAGGACTCAGGGTTTGAACTCCGCCCCACAGGCCTGATCGGAAGAAACGTGATTTGCGGTAGGAAAACACCGTATTACGCGCAATCGTGAGCAGCCACGCCTTCAGTGAGGAAGTTCCCCGGTAGGTCCCGATCCGGTAATAGCATTTGACGAATACCTCCTGCGCCAGATCATCCGCCTGTTCGGAATTGCCGGTGAGATAATAGATATAATGCCAAATATCCTCGCCATACAGGCTCATGATTCGCCTCAGCTGTTCTTCATCCATTGTTTCTGCAGCTTTAAGATTATCGAGTTCCAATATATTCACCTCACTACATATGACCTCACTGCCAGCTAACGGGTTCCCGTTTGGCAAAATTTCTTTATGGATACAGCAAAAAAAACGGAAGGCCGCAGCCTCCCGCCAAATGATAGGGTTGATCAAACATTGAAATAAGTGCCGATTCTCAAATTATTGAACATTCTTCCATAAATTATAACGTTTGCCGATTCAAACGGTCAATGCTTCAGCCCAGCGGAGAGTGCGCCAGCAGTCTTTGAATAGAACGGTTGGCCTCATGCAGCACAACCTCCTTATCTACCGTCTTCAACAGGCCATGATCCATCACGATTTCACCGTCGATGATTGTCGTCTCCACATCTGCCCGGGTGGCGGAATAGACAATACGGGAAATCGGATCTACATCAAAGGAGGGGAAGGTATGAAAGTTGTAGAGGTTGAGAATCGCCAGATCGGCTTTTTTGCCTACCTCGATGCTGCCGATCTTGTCTTCCATGCCTACCGCCTTGGCCCCGCCGATGGTCGCCATCCGGAAGACACTTCTTGCATCCATCGTGGTCGGCCCATGCTGCGGTTTCTGGATGATCGCGGCAAGCCGCATCTCATTGAACATATCCAGGTTATTGTTGCAGGGCGCACCGTCCGCACCTAGACTGAGATGGATGTGGGTCTCCAGCATCCCCGGTGTATCGGCGATCCCGGAAGCCAGCTTCAGATTGGAGCCCGGACAGTGGCTGACATGCACCCCGCGGTCCCGCAGAATCTTTTTCTCCTCGTCATCCAGCCATACACAATGCGCGAGAATCAAGCGATCATTCGCCAGCCCCAAATGATCGAGGTAGACGACATTGCGCATGCCGGTCATCGCCTGGACAATCTCGATCTCCCCCAAATTCTCTGAAGCATGGGTATGCACCTTAACTCCATAGCGCGCCGACAGATCCCGCACTTCCTTCAGCAGCGGCTCCGTGCAGGAGATGACAAAACGCGGCGAGAAGGCGTACTGGATCCGGCCCCCGCCATAGCCATGCCATTTCTCCAGCAAATCCACGCTCTCCTGAAGAGAAGCAGCCGTCTCCTCCTGCAGGGCTGCCGGAACCTCGTCATTCTTCTGATCCATCATCACCTTGCCGGACAGGGCGCGTATGCCGCTCTTGGCTATGGCCTGGAAAGCATAATCCGTATGGTTCACCGTCTCCATATCCACAATAGTCGTTGTGCCGCTGGAAATCAGCTCCCCTATGCCCAGCATGGCGGAGTAATAGAGTGATTCCTCATCATGCGCCGCTTCCAGCGGCCAGATCCGCTTGCGCAGCCAATCCATCAGTTCCAGATCATCGGCTTTGCCGCGGAAGAGCGTCTGGCATAGATGAATATGCGTCTGTACAAAACCGGGAATGACCGTACGGTTCTTCGCGTCAATGACCCGTTCTCCGTCCTGCGGCTGCAGCCCGCTGCCGATTTCCACAATCAGGCTGTCCTTAATGCGGATATCCCCGTAAAGAATCTCCTCCTGCTTGTTCATCGTAATAATCTCCGCATGTTTGATCAGTATGTTCGCCATGGTCCGATTCCCCCTTGTCAGATAATAGTTAGCTGCTGCAGATAACACAAAAAGGCCACAAAAATATGCCGCAGCATATTTTCGTAGCCAGAAATTTACGGTTCCCGGTAGAGACCCTTAAACCAATTATTAAGGATATACGAAAGAAAAGACTATTCAATTGCTTTCTGAATAGTCCCATCATAAAGTAAGGATAAGTTTGTTGTCAACTAAAGTTACATATAAATGCGGAAATTCTTAAAAAAATGATGAAAATATCCTTAAAAAGTCAGTGAAACCCTCTTTAACGTTAACTAACATTACATAAAATACGTTTTTGCAGGAAATGTTCCTTAAGCTTGTCCGTCCAGTTTCGCCGCGCCTTCCAGCACCTTCTCGAATACCGGGAAATTCGCTGTGCGGCCGGGGAACGAGACTTCACCCCTGCGCTCATAGCCAAGTCTGGGATATAAGCTAAGCGCTATGGTATTCTTCATATATGTATCCAGCCGGATGCTGCTGTATCCGCAGTTCACAGCATGCTCCTCGGCAAAAGCGGTCAGCTTCCGCGCGATGCCCTTGCCCTGCACCTCCGGATGAACAGCCAGGCGATGCATGATTAAATGCCGTCCCTGCTCCTGCGACCAGCGAATCTCCCCGTACTGCTCCGCCTGATTCTCATCCAATACAATAATACCCGCAATGGCTTCATTGTCGATATAGACATACAGTGTGCCGCGCTCGATATCGAGACCGATAACTTCCCGGTTAGGGTAGCTCTCATTCCATTGGTCGCTACCGCCGGCCTGCATAACCTGTACACATTTGGCAATCAGCTCCATAATTTCCCCGACTTCTTCTCTCAGCGCCTTCCGAATCTTATTACCGCTCATGTGTATCCTCCACTTTCTATCGACATTTGAATCCGGCAAGGATTCTGTAAAGAAGTCTACCATAACCGGAAGTACAATCAATAGACCAGAGCTTTCCAACTGCTCCAGAGCGGGCGGATCAGAGGGAAGCGGCCTATAGAGGAGTAGCGGCGGTTTAACCTTCACCAGCCCTCTAATTGGCCCCTTACCCTTTGGCCTTGGATGTCTCAGCCCAGCTCCAGCTTATGCCCGTCCTCGAAGCCCTTGGCGAAACCGGCGTCGAACCCCACGTTGTATGCTTCGGTGTAGCCCTGCTGAAAGGCGTCTCCCGGCGGCGTTTCCGGAGGGACGCCAAGATCCGGGGGGAGCTGCACTACCTGAGGCGCCGGAGGAGCTTCAACCACTGGGACCACCTGCACGGGTACCATATGCACTGGCGGCTGCACTACCGGCTGAACTATCGGCTGCACAGACGGCTGCACTACCTGGATTTTCTGCACAATCCGGCGGCGTTGTCTTCTCTTCTTGCGCACCAACAGACCTTTTGGGGCTCTGCCATAACGAACTCTGCGGCTGCGGCCTCTGCCGATCCTGGCCTTCCGGGATAGCAACAATGTTCGTCTGCGGGTTCCCCTGCCTGAACGCTTGATAGCTTTCTTCCTCTTCATTCTTCTACTCCTCCTGTACTCCATGCACTCTTGAGATTCCTCCTGCACATGTCTTGCTCAGCCATGGTGCAGCAGGAATCCCCCGTTTGGGCTGATGCAGCGAAATGCCGGACATCATCCGGCACATGGCGCTTTGGTACTGGCTTAGGATTCTGATATTGTCGCTTAGCTTGCGGGCTGTCAGCTCCGATTGCCCCGTTATTTCGGCGATGCTCTCCAAGATCGCGGCGAGTGCGGCCTGGCTGCGGGCAATGGAGCGGATCATCTCCAGCTTGACGGCGTGTTCGGAGAGAAGCCCGCCGCTCATTTGTCGTCGTCCCCGAAATTAAAGCCTTCACCGGACATGCCGCCAAAGCCTTCGCCGCCGCCGCCTTCTTCCTCACCGCTGCCCAGCACTGCCTTTAAATTGCTGTACAGCCCATTCTCCAATTTCGTCAGCCCTTCCACCATTTCCACGATCACTTCATGAATGGAGAGGGATTGCTTCAACTGCTCTTCATGGGTATCGAACGCTCTAGCGTGGATATGATGCTGCGTCCACTGCTTCACCTTTTCCGCTTCCACCGCTTTGGCTTCAAGAATCATCGCGATGTTCCACTGGATAGTAGCGGTCGACTCCAGCATTTGCAGATAAGCCTTTTCTCTGCTCATCTTCCGCCTCCTGCTCTTTTAATCGCTACTCTTCTTCCTGACCGTTTAATTCCTTGATGACTCTGCCTACCCCTTCAGCCATCGCTTCTTCCAGATCGGCTATCGCGTTCAAGTAAGCAATAATATTCTTGTTAACCTGACCGTGGCTTTCTACCAGCCCGCTGAATCCGCCAAAATCAGGCTCCGCATCCGGCAGATCATGGACTATTTGCGACATACGGACGGCAACGTGGCGTTCGGCGTCAAGAATCCGCGCCATCTGTTCGTGCGTATGGGCCATGTGCTGCAGCACTTTTGTTATTTTATTCTGCACCTTCATGTCTCCTTTGCTCAAACGCCCTGCTACAGCATATGCGGTAAGCGCCTTGACGGTGCGGAGAAACGGTGTAACTTTGAGGAGGCCTGAAGACTTTTGCTGAGAATAGGCGGGGATTGACAGCTGCGGAAAGTCAGATTATTCTGAGGATGAAATTGAATTTTTTACCATACATAGATTGGGAATCAGTTCCTGACCGGATTGGAGGTAATGTATGAAACTGGCAGGCAACCGTCTGGATTTGCAGCCTTTAACCGCAGCGGAGCTCTCGCTCGCCACAGAGAATTATGCCGGGCTGAAGCAGGCTCTTGGCCTGAACGCTGGCGGCGCCTCCTTGGACGAGGAAATGCAGTATGCTATGCGGATCAGACATTCCAGAGTGCAGCAGGATGAGGAAAATCACCTCTGGCTGACCAACTGGGCCATTATTCAGCGCAGGCACCAGCAGATTATCGGGTATATCATCCTGAAAGGCTGTCCGAATGAACAAGGCGAGGTCATTATAGGCTACTGCATTGACGAATGGCATTGGGGAAAAGGCTATGCAACAGAGGCTGTGCGGACTATCAGCGAATGGATCTTCAGCGATCCCAGGGCGCAATGGATTATTGCTGATACGGAAAAGGATAATTGGGCTTCTCACAAAGTCCTGGAGCATCTGGGCGCACATATGTACCGTGACACGGGCGATTTGTTCTGGTGGAGAATTGCGCGGCCGGCTAATACTGTATCTTCCATTTCATAATCTGCAGCCAAACCTTCATTTCTTGTACAATGAAAAACACGCCGCCCTTAAGGCAGCGTGTCTTTCAGCTTCTCACCCGCTTCACGCAGTGACTGGAATGTTCCCGCATCACTCCACCATTCCTTAAGCACATCATAGCTGAGCATGCGGTCGGCAGCGTAAATGTTGTTCACATCGGTAATTTCCAGCTCCCCCCTTTGGGAAGGGGACACGCGGCGGATAATATCGAACACGGCCTCATCGTACATATAAATGCCGGTTACACAATAGTTAGTCTTCGGGATCTCCGGCTTCTCTTCGATGTACGCAATCAATGTTGAATCCTCGCCGTCAAATACCGGAACGCCGTATCTACGCGCATCCTCCACCGGCTTCAGCAGCACTTTCGCCGTGCCTTCGGGCTGCTGAAGATAGCTCTGCACGTAAGGCGTCAGATCATCCATAAAAAGATTGTCACCCAGCAGCACGATAAACCTTTCGCCCGGAAGAATAAACCCCTCCGCCAGCTCCAGCGCTTCCGCGATACCTCCTGCGGCTTCCTGAATTTTGTAAGTCAGAGATACGCCAAATTCCGCACCGCTGCCCAAAAAATCGGTATACTGCCCCGCAGACTGCTTGCTGATGACCAGGAGAATATCGGTTATACCCCCCCGGCGCAACCGGTCTATACCGTAACACACCATAGGATATTTGCCGACCGGAAGCAAATGTTTGTTCATAAGCCGGGTCAGCGGATAGAGTCTTGTTCCTTTTCCGCCCGCCAATATGACTCCTTTCACTTACTTTCCTCCTCTTTATCTGTGTCTTTAGTCTTCGGGTCAACATTTCAGAAGAACTGTGCCGGATCCATATGCCATTTATCTATAAAAATCCTGCGGTTTCGCTCCACAAGCTCCTTAAGTGCAGAGGAGTATACCTCCTTGAAGCTCGCGCTTCCTTCATGATGCACCAGGCAATCCCCGGCAATCAGCAGCCGGTAGCCACGCAGCCGGGCGCGGAAGCAGTAATCATCATCCTCATAATGTCCAGGTGAATACCGTTCATCCAGCAGTCCCACAGTGTCCATCAGCTCTCGTTTGAACAAAAAGCATAAGCCCACCAACCGTCTCGTCTCTATCCATTTCGAGGGATCTTGGAGGTTGGCCTGCCGGGCCTCCGCATGAAAACCCGGTATATCACTGTATGCAGTCTTGACCTGCTGCTGGCCGCTGGCATAGTTGGTCACGGGACCGGCAATACCAACATCCGATGCGCTGTATAGCGCTGCCTTAAGGTTCCGTAGCCAGCCCTGCGAGACGACAACATCATTATTCAGCAGCAGCAGCTCATCGCCTGAAGCGAGTTGCATCCCCATATTGCAGGCAACGGGAAATCCGCGGTTCTCAGGCAGGGAGATAAAGGTTAGATTATTGGTCCGGCAGTACGTGTCGGTACCATCCTTCGAAGCGTTGTCGATCACAATGATTTCATACGGCGTTTCGGTATAGGCCCGGATGGCTTCCACACAGGTCCGCAGCAGTTCAAGTCCGTTATATGTCGGAATAATGATACTGGTCATTGTCATAACCGGTTCCTCCAGGCAGCCATTTGCCGGCGCTGCTCCTGCAGGCGCTCACCGGAGAGCACTCCGCTCGCTTCCCTGTGCGCAATAACCGCCTGCAGCGCTTCCGCATGATCGCCGATAATCAGCTGTTCCACCGCGTTGCCGGCTCCCGTATTCCCTTGGCGCAGCCGGTTATGCTTGATGACATTAACCGTTCCGGCCTTCTCCACCCGCAGCCGATTCAGAATGGAGAGGGCTTGCGCTTTCGGGGGAACCATCAGTTCACGGTAACCGATGGTTTCCAGTGCACGGCGGGACAAGGCATGGGGAACAGCGGTCATGGAGCTCACCCCGAGATCACTCCGGCCTAGAACCCCGTTTAAATACAGCTTGCAGCGGGTAACATCATCACTTGCGCCAAATGGCGGCAGCAGGCCATCCAGATCATTAAGCGCAACATCAATTCCGCTGTCTACAGCTGCTGCAAAAAGGGCCAGCTGCCGGGCCGGAATGCTCATGTCTCCATCCAGAAAGAGCAGAATATTCCCCCGGCTGAGCTTGGCGCCAAGCGCACGCCCCACATCATGACCGGCCGATTCGGGGCAATGCACGACCGTTGCCCGTGTGCACATTCTGGATTGCTGAAAGCTGTTGTCGCTGCAGCCGTTCAGCACCACGATGATCTCCGCCGGCTCCAGAAGCTCCACCTGCTCCAGGAGACCGGGCAAGGTACGCGCCTCATCTCTTGCCGAGATGATGACGGACAGCAGGCCGCGCAATTTCGGAAGCATCCGCTGCGGTTTCCCGGCAGCGGATGCTTCTGCCGCCGTGCGCCGGACAGCAGAGCCGCGGGCTGCGGATAATCCCGCTCCCGTAAGCCGTTCAGAGGAGCCGCCAGCCCCGAATGAACCTGCTCCTTTTTTATTAGATGCAGACTTCCTGATGCCCGGAATACCTGCTCCGCTCCGGCGGGGAGAAGTGCCGGCGGAAAACGTTCTTCTCCGTTTCGAACGTAATACGGCCTTATAGCCAGTAGCCATTACCTCACCATCTCCCTTCGCCGGGTGCCGTCGCTGAATCCCGCCCTCTCCCCCTTGAGCTCGAGCAGCATAGACACAGCATCGAGGTGATCCCTGAGAATAATCTCCTGCAAGGGGTCCCTTCCGCCGCGCTTGCGGCGGACAGCATTCAGTTTGCCAACAGGCACTTTATGCACTTCCCTTACACTCAAGCCTTCCAGCAATGCGCGGGCATAAGCCAGCGGCGGCCTTGACAATAGACCGCTCCCCAGCACATTAAGCGCCTTGCGGCTGAGCGCATGGGGAACCGCCGTCAGTGAATACCCCTTCAGGTCGGAACGTCCGAGCATAATGTTCAGTGCATACTTGGAGAGCACCACAGGATGCGGAACCCTGCTGCGGACCGGCCCGGAATAATCATTAAGCGCTACATCCGTCCCGCCGCGGATTGCACTTACGAATGGACGCAGCTGCGCGGCGGGAATGACAAGATCCCCATCTGTAAACAGCAGGACCTCCCCTTTGGCCGCATCCGCTCCGACACTTCGGCCAACATCGTGTCCAAGCGGCTGCTCGAAAGAGATGACATGGGCACCCATAGATTTCGCTATTTCCGCCGTTTTATCGGCAGAGCCATTAACAATCACAATAACCTCACAGCGCGGATGAACACCCCTGGCTCCGGCAATCACACTGGCAATCGTCCTGGCCTCATTCATAGCCGGAATAATAACAGACACGTAAGGCTCGGGATGATTCTGTGCAGGACGTACAGCTACGGGCCGCACTGGCCGGGAGTTCCGCCGCGCAGGTCGAGCTGCCCGCCGCCCCGTGCGGCGGGCAGCTGTTCGTTTATGCTTCAAGCTCATCCACCTTCCTTGCAGGGCATACTGCCGGGCTTAGGGTTACATCACAGTCTATGTAATCCGCTTCTCCGGGTAACGGCGGGTGTCTCCCTTCACACACAAATTTGGACAGATGTCATCCATCCCGCATTCAACCGACTTTTTCGGGCGATAAACACAAGTAGAAACGGCTTCGCCGTCCTTAAAAGGACGGTGTCCGTTTCAGCGAGAAATAGAAGGATAATTTATAGCGTGAAGCATATAAATGCTTATATTTGAACAAGAGCGCAGCCGGCGGCTGCGCTCTTATCCGCTTTTTCAGCGGCTCTGTATTTAATCGAATACCCGGTTCTCTGGCGGCTTTGCCGGAGGCGAGCCGAGTGCAATCCAGGATAACACTCCATAGAAATGCTGGGTTTCACGCAGGCGGTTCACCAGGATTACAGCCTCTCCGCCGGCTCTCGTTTTAAGCGAGGCGTGAAAGAACGGCTGGTTCGTCATGGCCACAAGCACATAGCCGGTATGGCCAAAGCTTTCGTCGAAGGAGACAGTGACCTCCACACTCTCTGCATCGCCGTTGAACATGAACGCCGTCATTCCGAACTGCTGCAGCACCTCCCGGTTTCCGGCGCTCTGCACCGGACTGAAGGAGAGATGCTCCGCCCCCACCGCGCCGCGGGCCAGATGGTCACCGGATACCGCGCCGGGAGCAATATGGTAGCCCTGCACACTTTCTTCCTCCAGATGGCGGGATTGAACGGCGAAGGAAGCAATTTTGGTTGCATCCACCGCTTCATCCTGGAGTCCGTCAGTTCCAACCGCACTCTCTGCGAGCTGCTCGGCACCAACACTGCCGGAAGCCAGTTTCGCTCCGGTAATGCTGCCGTCAGGGAGCAGGTCTGCGCTGCGGACCTCTGGGGCCAGATGCTCCAGCTTGATGGTCTCGGGAAGCAGGTGACGCTCCTCCAATACTCCGTCTGCGAGATGTTCACCGTACACGCTCTCCTGCTGGAGATGCTGTGAACCTACCGCTCCAGCCGCCAGCTTCGCGGAGCTGACGCTGCCGTCCGGCAGCAGCTCTGCGCTGCGGACCTCTGGGGCGAGATGCTCTAGCTTTATGATCTCAGGAAGCAGGTGGCGTTCCTCCACTACTCCGTCTGCAAGATGTTCACCATACACGCTTTCCTGCTGGAGATGCTGCGAACCTACCGTTCCGGCTGCCAGCTTCGCGGAGCTGACGCTGCCGTCCGGCAGCAGATCGGAGGTCAGGGTCTCCTTCGCAAGATGCTTCAGCGTAATGCTTCCGGACTGGATGTGCCGGCCGTCCACGGCTTCGACCGCAAGATGTCCGCCGTATACACTGCCCGGAGCCAGCTGGAAGGAGCTGACGGAGCCTTGCGCCAGCTTCTTCCCGCCGATGCTGCCGTCAGGGAGCAGGTCTGCGCTGCGGGCCTCTGCGGACAGATGCTCCAGCTTGATAATCCCGGGATTCAGGTGGCGTTCCTCCACCACTCCATCCGCGAGATGTCCTCCGTTCACACTCTCCTGCTGGAGATGCGGCGAACCTACTGCTCCGGCAGCCAGCTTCGCGGAGCCGATGCTGCCGTCAGGGAGCAGGTCTGCGCTGCGGACCTCTGCGGACAGATGCGCGAGCTTGATAATCTCGGGATTCAAGTGGCGTTCCTCCACCACTCCGTCCGCGAGATGTCCTCCGTTCACACTCTCCTGCTGGAGATGCGGCGTGCCTATCGCTCCGGCTGCGAGCTTCGCGGAGCCGATGCTGCCGTCAGGGAGCAGGTCTGCGCTGCGGACTTCTGCGGCCAGATGCTCCAGCTTGATAATCCCGGGATTCAAGTGGCGTTCCTCCACCACTCCGTCCGCGAGATGTTCTCCGTTCACACTCTCCTGCTGAAGATGCTGTGAACCTACCGTTCCGGCTGCCAGCTTCGCAGAGCCGATGCTGCCGTCAGGGAGCAGGTCTGCGCTACGGACTTCTGCAGACAGATGCTCCAGCTTGATAATCCCGGGATTCAAGTGGCGTTCCTCCACCACTCCGTCCGCGAGATGTTCTCCGTTCACACTCTCCTGCTGGAGATGCGGCGAACCTACCGTTCCGGCTGCCAGCTTCGCGGAGCCGACGCTGCCGTCAGGGAGCAGGTCTGCGCTGCGGACCTCTGCAGACAGATGCTCCAGCTTGATAATCCCGGGATTCAAGTGGCGTTCCTCCACCACTCCGTCCGCGAGATGTTCTCCGTTCACACTCTCCTGCTGAAGATGCTGTGAACCTACCGTTCCGGCTGCCAGCTTCGCAGAGCCGATGCTGCCGTCAGGGAGCAGGTCTGCGCTGCGGACCTCTGCAGACAGATGCTCCAGCTTGATAATCCCGGGATTCAAGTGGCGTTCCTCCACCACTCCGTCCGCGAGATGTTCTCCGTTCACACTCTCCTGCTGAAGATGCTGTGAACCTACCGTTCCGGCTGCCAGCTTCGCAGAGCCGATGCTGCCGTCAGGGAGCAGGTCTGCGCTACGGACTTCTGCAGACAGATGCTCCAGCTTGATAATCCCGGGATTCAAGTGGCGTTCCTCCACCACTCCGTCCGCGAGATGTTCTCCGTTCACACTCTCCTGCTGGAGATGCGGCGAACCTACCGTTCCGGCTGCCAGCTTCGCAGAGCCGATGCTGCCGTCAGGGAGCAGATCGGAGGTCAAGGACTCCTCCGCCAGATGCTTCAGTTTGATGCTGCCGGGGCGGATGTGCCGGCCGTCCACGGCTTCGACCGCAAGATGTCCGCCGTATACACTGCCCGGAGCCAGCTGGAAGGAGCCGATGGAGCCTTGCGCCAGCTTTTTCCCGCCAACGCTGCCGTCCGGCAGCAGATCTGCGCTGCGGACCTCTGCGGACAGATGATCAAGCTTGATGATCCCGGAATTCAAGTGGCGGTCCTCCACTATTCCGTTCGCGAGATGTTCTCCGTGCACGCTCTCCTGCTGGAGCTGCTGCGAACCTACCGCTCCTGCCGCCAGCTTCGCGGAGCCGATGCTGCCATCCTGCAGCAGATCGGAGGTCAGGGTGTCCTCCGCAAGATGCTTCAGCTTGATGCTGCCAGAGCGGATATGGCAGCTGTCCACGGCTTCCATGGCAAGATGCCCGCCATATACGCTGTCTGAAGCCAGCTGGAAGGAACCGATGGAGCCTTGTGCCAGCTTTTTCCCGCTGATGCTGCCGTCCGGCAGCAGATCTGCACTGCGGACCTCTGCGGCCAGATGCTCAAGCTTGATGATCTCGGGATTCAGGTGGCGCTGCTCCACCACTCCGTCCACGAGATGTTCTCCGTGCACGCTCTCCTGCTGGAGCTGCTGCGAACCTACCGCTCCTGCCGCCAGCTTTTCTCCACCGATGCTGCCGTCCGGCAGCAGATCTGCACTGCGGACCTCTGCGGCCAGATGCTCAAGCTTGATGATCTCGGGATTCAAGTGGCGTTCCTCCACGACTCTGTCCGCGAGATGTCTGCCATGAACACTCTCCTGCTGGAGATGCTGCGAACCCACCGCGCCCTTTGCCAGCTTCGCGGAGCTGACGCTGCCGCTCGGCAGCAGGTCGGAGGTCAGAGTCTCCTCCGCCAGATGCTTCAGCTTAATGCTGGCGGGGCGGATGTGCCGGCTGTCCACGGCATCAATCGCAAAATGTTCTCCATGCACGCTGCCCGGAGCCAGCTGGAAGGAACCGATGGAGTCTTCCGCCAGCTTCTCCCCGCCAATGCTGCCGTCCGGCAGCAGCTCTGCGCTGCGGACCTCTGCGGCCAGATGCTCCAGCTTGATGATCTCGGGGTTCAAGTGGCGCTGTTCCACTATTCCGTCGGCAAGATGTTCTCCATATACGCTATCCGGAGCCAGCTGGAAGGAGCCGATCGAGCCTTCTGCCAGCTTTTCTCCGCCGATGCTGCCATCAGGAAGCAGCTCTGCGCTGCGGACCTCTGCGGCCAGATGCTCCAGCTTGATGATCCCGGGATTCAAATGGCGCTCTTCCACCACTCCGTCCGCAAGATGTTCTCCGAATACACTCTCCTGCTGGAGATGCTTCGAACCTACCGCTCCGCCTTCCAGCTTCGCGGAACTGATGCTGCCGTCCGGCAGCAGCTCGGAGGTCAGGGTCTCCTCTGCAAGATGCTTCAGCTTGATGCTGTGAGGGCGGATGTGGCGGCTGTCCACGGCTTCGACCGCAAGATGTCCGCTATATACGCTGCTCGAAGCCAACTGGAAGGAGCCGATCGAACCTTCCGCCAGCTTTTTCCCGCCGATGCTGCCGTCAGGGAGCAGATCAGCGCTGCGGACCTCTGCCGTCAGATGCTCCAGCTTGATGATCCCGGGATTCAAGTGGCGCTCCTCCACCGCTCCGTCCGCGAGATGTTCTCCGTTCACACTTTCCGCCTGGAGATTCTCCGAACCTACCGCTCCGTCCGCCAGCTTCGCGGTGCTGACGCTGCCGTCCGGCAGCAGATCAGCGGTAAGGGTCTCCTCCGCCAGATGCTTCAGCTTGATGCTGTGAGGGCGGATGTGGCGGCTGTCCACGGCTTCGACCGCAAGATGTCCGCCATATACACTGCTCGGAGCCAATTGGAACGAACCGATCGAGCCTTCCGCCAGCTTTTCCCCGCCGATGCTGCCGTCCGGGAGCAGCTCTGCGCTGCGGACCTCTCCAGCCAGGTGATCCAGGGTGATTTCTCCCTGCTTGATATGACGGCCTTCCAGTGAATCCTCCGCCACATGACTGGTGCCAATACTGCCTGGAGACAGATGGAGGGAAGATACGGCACCTTCGGCCAGCTTGGAACTGCTAATGCTGCCATCCTGGATTTGAATCGATGAGATAGAGCTAGGAATAATGTGCCCGTTGCCAATAGACATCGGACGAATATGTGCGCCGCCGACACTTCCCGGGGCAAGATGTCTGCCTTGGACAGCCGTGTCGCTGATCGACGCGGGGCTAACCGACCCTGGTGTCAAATGCTCCGCAGCCACCGATAAGGCTGCCAGCTTGGCGGAAGTAACACTGCCATCAGCCAGCTTGGTGGAAGTGACCGCCAGATCACTGAGCTTATCCGTTGAGACACTCTCCGGTGATAGCTTCAATGAAGTAACCGCATGATCGGCCAGATGATGCGGCTGCACGGCACCTGCGGCGAGATGTACTTCCTTCACCGCGCCGGAGGCAAGCTTGTCGCCCGAGACCGAGCCGGACTGCAGAGCCGAATTCGTCACGCTGTTCTCACCAAGATGTCTGCGTTCTATGGCGCCCGGCGCCAGATGTTCAGAATCCACTACGGCATTCTGCAGTACACGGGCGCTGACACTGGCATCGGCCAGATTTTTTTCCTCCACCGTACAGAAGGCGATATGTTCACCACTCACGGCTTCACGGGCAATTGCGTTTCCGGTGACCGCACCTGCAGCCAGCTTGCCGGCATGAATGCCCCCGTCCGCCAGCTTGGCGGCGGTAATGCTCTTCGCGCGCAGATGCTCTCCGGCCACAGCTTCGCTTGCCAGCTGTTCTCCGGTAACCGCACCGGATGCGAGATGAGCCGTCAGCACCGACTGGCTCTGCAGCTGCTCCGATCCGACCGATTCCTTGGCCAAGTGGGACTGATCTATAGCTTCACGCTGCAGATGGAGCGAGGTCACAGCCTGCATGGCAAGCTGCGGTCCGCGTACTGCGGATTTGGCGATATGCCGTGTAGTGACCGCTTCATCCGCCAGTTTATTCGGCAGGATGCTCTGATCGGCGATTTTGGAGGAGGTGACCGCCTGCTCCACGAGCTGTACCGTCCCTACCGCACCTTCCGCCAGCTTCACAAAAGAAATGCTGCGGTCCGCCAAATGGCGGGCAGTGATTTCTCCGTCGCCGATATGGGTGCCATTTACGCTTTCCGGACTTAGATGCTGGCTGCGTACAGCCTTCTCCCCCAGCTGCCGCGTGCCTACTGCGGCATCCGCAAGATGTCCGCTGTCAATGCTGCCGGACTGGAGCTGCTCCTTGCCGATAAGACGGCCGGCAAGCTGCTCAGGCCCGATGGCTCCCGGCGCCAGATGTTTCGCCGTGATGACGCCTTCGCTCAGATGGCGGCCCTCAATCACGGCATCGCCCAGTTTGGCTCCGCTGATTTCGCCGTCGGCGATTTTATCGCCGGACACCGCCTCGTCAGCCAGTTTGGAACGGTCGATACTTCCGTTCGCCAAATGTCGGCTGACAATGGTGCTGCTTAGAATTTTTTCGCCGGTTATGGTTCCATCTTCCAGCAAGTCGGCAGTAATCAGCAGCTCGCTCAAATGACGGCTGGCAATGGACCGGTCGGCAATTTGTTCTCCCCCGATGATCCGGTCAGCCAGCTTCTCCGGGCCGATGCTTCCGTTCTTCAGCTTCTCGCCGCTGATCGAATGATCCAGCAGCTTGCCGCCGTTCACACTTCCTTCCGCCAGATGTTCGCCAGTTATCGATTCGGGGGCAATCTTCGAGGACGTTATCGCCTTGTCCGCGATATTGATGCTCTGCACCGCATAATCCTGCAGCCAGGGAGTACCGATAATCCCGAATTTCAGCTTAGAGCCGTCAATGGTGCGCGGAGCAATCTTCTGGCCGGTAACGGCCGCATCGCACAGATCATCGGTATATACTGGCTGCAGGCGCTCTTTTTCCAGAACAGGCAGAACGGGCTCGGGTGCGTGGACAACCACCTCCTCAATCTGGAGTGTTTCTTCTGCTGCCGGCACCTCCAGCAATTCTTTATCCGGGGCGGCAGGTACGGCAGGTACTGCAGGTACGGCAGGTTGTGCCGGCTCTGCAACAACTTCTACCGTGCCCACACCACTAACCTGCAGGGCCCGGTCTGGCGGATCCACCGTCTCGCTGACGGGTGCTTCAAATCCCCCTAGCACCCTTGGACTGCTTCCCAGCATACTCAGTTCTTTTTTATTGGGATTATCCACGTAGTAGAGTCGCTTCTTGGAACTGTGTTGTTGATTCCTTCTGGAGCTCTTCACAAGCAGTCTCCTCCTTCCATCTGTTGTTTCTTCTAGGCATCATATGCAGTCCAGTGGGCGGATGACACCATTTGCAGTAAGGCTGCCTATAATCAATCTGCAAGTAAAGCGGCTTCGTCTATCTTTTGAAAAAGGGCTTCTGCCGCCGCGCATTCGTCCACCCTGAAGGCCACGTACAAACATACAATGAGAACATAAGGGCTACAGCCGTAACTACAGAAGATAACGGGAGGAACGAACATGGGGCAAAAGCTCGTGGGAATACTGCTAAATGCCGCTATGCACCGGGGCGTTCCCCGGTTAAAAACGGGACAGGAGTCGCTGGAGAGCTATGAGGAGGCGGCTGCCGCATACGGATTGACCCCCTGCTTTTTGAAGCTGTCCGACATTGATACGGAATCCGGATACAGCATCGCTTATATCAAGGGGGTCCAGGGATATCGCAGAGCCGTAATCCCCACACCGGGTGTAATCCATAACCGGGCAATTTACAGCCAGGACAGCAGCGGAATCGAGCGGCTGCTCCGGCAGGGCCTTTTGATATACAACACATGCAACCGTTACGGGAAAGAACAGATTCACGGGCTGCTGGAACAAAACGAAGGCCTGCAGAGCTATCTGCCGGTTACAACAGCGGGGCTCCCGGGTCTGAAGGAGATGATGGACCTGTACCCCGACCTCATCCTCAAACCGTGCCGCGGCAGTATTGGCAAAGGGGTCATGCGTCTTACTCACTACAACGGACGGAGCTGGACCTGGAGTTATCTGCCTTCACGTTCTAGCCGATCGGTAAGCACCTTCGTGGATCAGGATGCTTTGCCAAGGATGCTTCGGGCGCGTCTCGCCGCTGAATCCTATCTGGTACAGGAACGTATCCCGCTGGCTGAAATCGGCGGACGCCCCTTCGATCTCCGGGTCACGGTGCAACGCGGCTGGGGAGGAACTTGGCAGGTGACCGGCATGTTTGCGAAGCTGGCCGCTCCTGGCGGGTTTGTATCCAATATCGCACGGGGAGGCGAAGCGCTCAGCGCCTCATATGTGCTGGATCAGGCCTTCCCGGGGGAAGCTGCAGCATACCTTCGAATGACAGTGCAGACTCTCAGCCTCGCCATCGCACGCGAGCTGGAGCACAGTCTTCCCGGGCTTGCCGACATCGGGCTGGATATCGGCATCACCCGGAACAGACGGATTTACTTCATTGAATGCAATGGCCGTGACCAGCGTTATGGTTTCCTCAAGGCAGGACTCAGAGGAACCTGGAAAGAAAGCTACCGCAGGCCAATGGCTTACGCCCGGTTCCTGCTCGAAGACGCCTCCCGGTATAACTCTTATTGATTTGTCTCCTATTCTATGTCAATATAATTCAGAGCGGATAAGGCCCCGGGTATGGGGCCTTGTTGCTGCATGATGGAAGGGAGATGTTCATGGTTAAACAATTGCTGCGGCTGATGACGGAACTGTCCTCGCACAGATGGCTTTCCCGGTTGATGGGGGCTTTTTCCCATAGCAGACTCAGCCGTTTTTTGATCCCGGTATTTATTAAGTCCTATCATATTCCCGCTGCTGAAGCGGAGAAGCAGTCCCGACAATATCGTACGCTTAACGAGTTTTTCAGCCGGCGGTTGAAACCGGGGATGCGCCCTGTCGCAAGCGGGGACAATGCCGTAGCCAGTCCGGTGGATGCGATGATTACCGCCATGGGTGAGATTCATTCCGGAACAATTATGAATGTAAAAGGACAGGATTATGAGCTGGAAGAACTGCTTAACCACTCTCCGCACCTGGAGCTGTACAAGAAAGGCTTTTTCTTCGTGCTCTATCTGAGCCCTACGGATTATCACCGGATTCACGCGCCTCTCACCGGGCGTAAAGTCGAGAGTGATCATATCCGCGGCCGGGCTTATCCTGTCAATGAATTCGGCATGAGACATATGAAGGGTGTGCTGAGCCGCAACGAACGTCTTATTACTTATATCGCGGGAGCGAATGGGGAAGCAGCGGTTGTAAAGGTAGGCGCAATGAATGTCAGCAGCATCCGCTACACCGATGAACAGGCCATGGAATGGCAAATCGGCGATGATCTGGCTTATTTTGAATTCGGCTCAACCGTAGTACTGCTGCTGGAGAGCGGCACCTTTACCCCAAGGGCCGGGCTGACAAGCGAGACCAAGGTCAAGATGGGGGAACTGCTGGGAACCTTGCAGCGTCATCTTTAACATTTCAGCCTAACCTAACAACGAACATATAAGGGTACTCCGCAAGCCTTGAACAGGGCCGGAGTATCCTTTTTCATAGAGCTGATATTTATTGCAAATTTTAATCATTTGGTTGATGTTTCCTCTTGAATCTCAACATGATCCCTCCGATATACATGTAGGACCATACATACATCAGGGGGAACTTTTACATGAACAAATCGAAAGACCGGCTTGGCAAATTCACTAACTTATCTTTAAGGATCAAGCTTCCCGGGCTGATTACCCTGCTCGTAATCGCCAGTGTGCTGGCTATATCCGTTTCAGTGTACAGCTTGGGCTCGGAACTGCTGCTCAAAAAAAGCAAAGACGAGATTACCGCCAACGCCGACCGGATCGGAGAAGGCTTATGGACTGCCGTGCAGCTGCAGAAGGAGGCTTCCTATCTGATTTCATCGCAGGAACTGTTCCGCGCGCTGTTGAATCTGCGGGAGGAGGGAACGTTGTCCGAAACTGAGTTCTTTTCCGGGAAGAACCCTTATTACAGTGCCTCCAATGAGAAGCTTGCCACAATCCTGAAGAATACAAGGGGCAGCCAATCCATGGTCGTCCTTGATGCCAAAGGAATCATTGTTGCCGGAAGCAATAAAGAGACCGTCGGCGAATCACGCTCAGACAGGGAATATTTCCAGAAATCCATAAAAGGCGAAGCTTTTATCAGCGATGCCACAGTATCCCAAAGCACAGGGCAGTTGATTATAGCTTTTTCTCGGCCGATTAAAGATTTAAGCGGCAAGGTGATCGGCGTGTATTCATCCAACATGAGCTCCGAGTTTTTTATAGATAAATTAGGAAAAATCCAAATTAACGGCCAGGGCCAGATTGAAATTCTGAGCCGGAGCGGAATCGTGCTGTACAATTCGAAGGATGAGAAAAGAATCGGATTAAAACCCGAAGGTACCGAAGCTCTGCTTAACCTGCAGGCGAAAGACGATATCCTCACAGGAGAAAGTGATCTCGGAACAGAATATCTCCGGTACAACAAGATTCCAGATGCCGACTGGATAGTATCGGTCATTGATTCTTACGAGGATATCAAAATGCCGATTATGTCCATGCTTAAGCAGATTGTTGCCATTTCCATACTGGCCGTGCTGCTTGTCACTGCGATAGGTCTGATAGTATCCAGATCGATCACACGGCCGATTGTGCAGCTGAGCAAATTGTTCAGACAACTGGCCTCAGGCGACCTGCAGGTTACTGCCACGGGAAAATATAATAGTGAATTCAAGGAGCTTGCCGACAGCTTTAATACGATGGCTCAGCAGAACAAATTGCTGATTACGAATATGAACACCTCCATTTCCGTGCTTAATTCAAGCACCAAGGATCTGGACGAGTCCTCCAAGCAGACAGCCAAATCGATCGGCGAGACAACGGTAACCACTGCAGAAATTGCCACAGCCATAGAGTCGCAGGCGCATGATACCGAGACGATTGTGGATAAATTCCTCAGCTTCGGCGAGAAATTCGTCTCCATGAATGCAAAAGCCCAATCCGTCAAAGAGCGGGCCGATGAAATTATTGAAGTCTTCCACAGCAGCAATCAGGTTGTAGAAGAGCTGTCCAATATCAGCGAGCAAAACGATGAGGAAGTGCAGAAAATCTCTGCGATTACCCTGAAGCTGCAGGAAAGCTCGAGCAGTATCGGCCAGATCACGGGAGCGATCAGCAATATCGCCAAGCAGACAAATCTGCTTGCACTGAACGCCTCTATCGAAGCGGCAAGGGCCGGGGAATATGGACGGGGATTTGCCGTAGTTGCCACTGAAATCCGCAAGCTGGCTGAACAGAGCTCCATCCAGTCCAGTGAAATCAACGGGATCATCGGGCAGAATCTGGCTTTCGTACAGGAAAATCATCAGAGCGTGCAGCAGATTAAGGATATTTCCACGCAGCAGGACGAATATGTAGGCAGAACCCGGCAGGCCTTCCATGCCATTCACCAGAATATTACGGACATCACCGGACAGATTAAGAGCATGGCTGATGACATTGCCCTTATGCAGCACGACAAGGACGAAATGCTGGAATCCACGCAGAATCTGTCTGCATCGGGTGAGCAGGTTTCGGCTTCGGTTGAAGAGGTCACAGCAACAATGCATGAGCAATCTTCCATGGTTCACCGTTTAGCCGATATGGTCGAAACAATTGACGGTTTAACCAAAAGCCTGGCGGAGGCTGCCTCCAAATTCAAATTGGAATAGCAGTACATCTTCACCGGAAAGCAGCAAAAGCAGCAGGTCTCTGTTACAGAGACCTGCTGCTTTTGGGTTTCATGAATGATTTCGTTTAGACAACGCCCGAATATCGCTACTCCGTTACCTTGCTCTGGTTAGCCACCTCACGGGCTTTGGCCTGCACCTCTTCGGGCACGCCGAGATAGAAGCGGCTGATCGGCTTCACATCGTCATCCAGCTTATAGACCAGCGGAACACCGGTCGGAACATTAAGGTCGAGCAGCGCTGTCTCGTCAATGTCCTCCATAAATTTGATCAGCGCCCGCAGGGTGTTGCCATGTGCCGAGATCAGCACCCGCTCTTTCTTCCGGATCAGCGGCACAATCCGCTTGCCCCAGAAATCGCCGACGCGGTGAACGGTATCCTCCAGGCTCTCGCCGCGCGGGATATCCCCGGAGCGCACCTCCTTGTAGCGGATATCGTTTCTGGCATAACGCGGGTCATCCGGCTCCAGCAGCGGCGGACGGACCGACAGGCTGCGCCGCCAGATATGAAGCTGCTCTTCACCATATTTCACCGCAGTCTCACTCTTGCTCAGCCCCTGCAGCGCACCATAATGGCGCTCATTCAGCTTCCAGGATTTCTGTACGGGAATCCACAGCAGATCCATTTCTTCCAGCACATAATTAAGTGTCTTGATCGAACGTTTCAGCACAGAAGCGAAGGCCAGATCGAACGTGTAGCCTGCTTCTTTTAACAGCTTCCCGGCCGCTTTGGCCTCTTCTATTCCCTTTTCCGTCAGATCGGGATCACTCCAGCCTGTGAATAAATTCTGACGGTTGTACTCGCTCTCCCCATGCCGTATCAATACGATTTCATACATGTTCTTTCTCCTTCCTTCAGCCATTGGTTTGGTCATTTTTTTTGCTGCTCAGTATATGAATTCAGCTGCTCACCGATGCTTTCTCAGGGTTGGGCTGAACAATTGTACGCTCATACAAAAACCTCTTTATCCTTATGCCCCTGCATAGATAGAAGAATACACCCCAGTACTGCAAGACAGTCCCCTGTATCTTCTATTCAGAAAGAATCCGCTGTACCCTTTTCTTCTACATGCCAGTCTATGAACCATGAACCATTCAAAAAACCGGACGCCGCAAGGCCCCGGTTCTCCGCTTGTATTTGATACTGCCCTTGTTGTCAGAACCAACAGTCTGTAGCTGCCATGTTATTCTGCTTCAAGCGTCTCCAGCGGTTTCGAAAAACCCCGGCGCCTCCACTTTTACATTCACTATTGCATATTCTGCGTCCTCTAAACATCAGTTATGTTCTCCCTTCCAAGCTGCTATGTAAATCCTCGCATACTAAGTTGCAACGTATTTACCCTTGCAGCAAAAAGCTGAAACAAAAGGAAGAATCAGCGGATTTCAGACGGACTTTTCCCCGTATGCTGCTTGAACTGGCGGCTGAAAAAGAAAATATCGCGATAGCCCAGTGCATCGGCCACCTCGGTGACATTCATCCCGGCATATAGCAGCAGGTGCTGGGCCCGCTCAATCCGGGCACGGATGACATAGGACTGGACCGAGGAACCTGTAATCTCTTTGAATTTGATCGAAAAATACCGTGGCGACAGCCCCGCCCGGGCTGCCAGATCCTCTACCCGGTGCGCCGCTCCGGGATGCTGGCTGACGTAGTTGGCCACCTCGTGGATGACCTCAGCCAGCTGATTGCTGACATGCCGCTCTACCGGCATCACCCGGTCCTCGCGCAGCAGATGAATCATCAGCTGCTTCAAGATCAGCCGCCCCTCCTCTTCTGCAGCGTAGGTCTTCACCAGGAACAGGCGGACATAACGGGCGAGCAGATGCTCGAATTCCACTGTTTCGGTCAATTCACGGTAAGGCTGGGGAATATCCGTGACCTCTTCGGTTACGTCAAAATGAATGTATGTAAGCACTAGCGGCTTTTGCGGATTATGGGTCGCATACGTAAAGTCGCCCGGACGGAACAGGAAGCAGCTTCCCTTTCCTACCTTGAAAGGCACTCCGCTGCGCACAACCGTACCTTCTCCGCTCCAGACATAGAACAGATCATAATTTTGCAGCGGCTTCTCTCTTTTTTGCCACTTCCAGCCCGGTTCGCAGACAATTTTCGCCAGGGCAGGCAGGATCACAAAAGAGGACGGCGATGCATGCAGCATAATATTTCCTCCTAAATTTGTTGTGAGCGTTACCTCACTGAATTAGCTTCGACAAAAAAAATCTTCGAAAGCATATGCTTAAGTTTTGTAAGCATACATTTTCCTTACTCTTATAATACCTTGTCACGTGTATTTTTGCACATCCTTCCAGGCCAGAAGCAGGCGGTTCACCCCTTCTTCCAGTGCCTCAGCATCAAGATGGGAAAAAGAAAAGCAAGCGGCCGGACCACCCGGGCCTATCCGGTACAGTGCTGCGTCGCGGAAGTCTGTGCCTCGCTGCAAAGCCGCTTCCCGGAAGGCGGAATACTCCTGTTCCGGGCGCAGCCACCGGGCATAAATATGCAGGCCGGAATCGCCGGGCAACGGCTGAAAGAGCATTCCAAGCCGCTCATTCAGAAGCGCACGGAAAATGCGGGCACGCTCCCCGTATATGCGCGTCATCCGCCGCAGATGGCGGCTGTATCCGCCAGTGCTCATGAACCGGGCCAACGCCCGCTGCTCAAGCTGTGCGCCTGGAAGCGGCTCATAAAGCGCCTTGGCCGCTGTCACAGGACCCACCAGCGAAGGGGGCAGCACGGCGAACCCGAGCCGCAGCCCGGAGAACATGCTGTTGGAGAAGGAGCCGATATACACCACCCGGTCCTCCCGGTCGAGCGCTTTCAACGGTTCAATCGGCCGGCCGCCCCAGCGGAACTCGCTGTCATAATCATCCTCGACAATGACTGCCTCCTGCCGCCGGGCCCATTCCAGTAAGCTGCGCCGCCGGTCGAGCGGCAGTACCGCTCCCGTGGGGAATTGGCGGCTTGGCGTCACAAACAGCAGCCGTGCTGCCCAATCCTCGGGCACAAGCCCGCTCTCGTCAACCCGTCCCGGCAGCAGCTTGCCGCCGCCAATCTCCACTGCCCGGCGGATGCCATGAAATCCGGGATCTTCCACAACGGCAGGTTCGCCCGGTTCCAGCAGCAGCTGCACCAGAAGGACAATGCCCTGCATCGAGCCGCTGAACAGCACGATCTGCTCCGCGTCGGCTCTGATTCCCCGGGTAATCCGCAAATGGGCAGCTATTGCCCGCCGCAGGCTCTCCTCCCCTTGCGGCGGACAATAGCCCTCCAGCATCCCGCCTCCCTTGCCTCCGGCATAATTCAGTGCGCTCCGCCACTCGCCGTAAGGAAAATGTTCAATCCGCATGCCACTGCTGCGAAAGCTGATGGCATCTTCACCCGCCTGCCCGTAGATGGAAACCTGGCGCTCCATCAGGCGCTCTCCCCAAGAGGACAGCGGGATCGCTCCAGGTTCAAGGAATTCCCGATCAGGCGTGCGAATTTCCTCACCTGCCGGATTGAGTCCAGCGCCGACCCTTGGCAGGTCAACCACCTGATGATCGGTTGAATCCTCCCTGTATACCGGCTCTCCCCCGGCAGCAGGAAAAAAGCTGTCATCTGAAACAAAGGTGCCCCGGCCCTTCTCAGTCTTGATGTAACCGTCAGCCAGCAGCATGTCATATACCTGTGATGCTGAACCGCGCGACACAAGATACAGCCCGGCAAGCCGTCTTGTTGACGGCAGCCTTGTCCCCCCGGGAAGTATCCCCTCCAGGATCGCTGCCCGGAACGCATGATATAACGCTAGATATTTATAACGGTGGATGGCCAGGTACTGGTCATATGGCAGTGTGAAATTCATCTCCCCACCCTTTCCTCAAAAGTGGACTATTAAAATAACTCTAAACCGGTCCTTTTTCATTGTCAATTTATCAACTATTCTAAGTAAACAATTACTCAAGGTGAGTACTCCGCCACTATGATGAAAAGGACGTGTATTATGCGCAGAAAAGAATTTAAGATAGAGCAGGAAGAAGAAGTGGCTCAATTTTTGCAAGGAATGAGCTTTGGTTTTCTCGGTACAAGCGATGAACAGGGACAGCCGCGGGTCACTCCGCTGAATTTCGTCTATATGGAGGGCTGCTTCTATTTCCACGGCAGTCATGCCGGAGGCAAAATGGAGAGCATCCGCCAGCAGGCGCGGGTCTGCTTTACCGTTGCCGACGAATACGCGCTAATCCCCTCTTATTTCAGTGATCCCCATCTCGCTTGCCCTGCCACGGCCTATTTTAAAAGCGTAACTGCTTATGGAGTGGCCGAACTTGTGGAGGCGTCCGCCGAGAAGGCTGCTGTATTGTCCCGGTTTATGAACAAGCTGCAGCCCGAGGGCGGCTTTGATCCTATTGATGCCGAAGATCCGAAATACCGCTCGCGGCTGAAGGGTGTTGCGGTCGTACGAATTGTTCCGGATGAGCTGACAGCCAAATTTAAGTTCGGCCAGAATCTGAAAGAAGAGGAACGGTCCGGCATCACCAGGGGTCTGGAGGAGAGAAACGGAGAACGCGATGCCGAAACGATAGAAATGATGAAAAAATACTGCCCCCACCATAGCTGACTTAAGTAGAGCACCGAAACGAATTACAGCTTGGCTAACGCCGCTGAAAATATTCTAAAAGTATTTATAAAATGGCTGCTTTCATCAGTGACGGCTGGGAATCACGGTGATATAATGTTAGGCAATGTTAACGTATATATCCCAGAAGAATACCGGAAGGATGAAACTGATGAATCCACTGGCTGGACAATTAAACGAAAGCATCAAGGCAGGCAATGAACATGTGTACGATATGCTCTCCGATCTTGGCAAGGCGATCTATTTCCCTAAAGAGGGCATCCTGAGCCAATCTGCAGAAGCAACAGCTCACGCCAAGAAATACAATGCAACCATCGGTATTGCTACCGAGAATGGCATGCCTATGCACCTTGGTGTCATTCAGGATAAGCTCTCCGCTTACAGTCCCAAAGACTTGTACGGCTATGCTCCTCCTGCAGGCAAACCAGAGCTGCGCACTGTATGGCGGGAAAAAATGCTCCGTGAAAATCCATCGCTCGAAGGCAAATCCTTCGGCAACCCTATCGTTACCAATGCCCTGACGCACGGGCTCAGCATAGTTGCCGATCTGTTCGCAGAACAAGGCGATGCCATCATCTATCCGGACAAGAACTGGGAGAATTACGAGCTGACCTTCGGCATCCGCCGGCTCAGCGAAATCGTCAACTATCCGCTTTTCACTGAAGATATGAAATTTAATAGTGAAGGACTGCTGGAAGCGCTGCTCGCCCAGAAGGGACGCGGCAAAGCCATTGTCCTGCTCAACTTCCCTAATAACCCTACAGGCTATACTCCCGGCCTAAAAGAAGGAGAAGCCATCGTTGCCGCGATTCTGCGCGCTGCCGAGGAAGGCATCAATGTCGTAGTCGTCAGCGATGACGCGTATTTCGGACTTTTCTTCGAGGATTCTCTCAAGGAATCGTTGTTCGGCCGTCTGGCCAATCTCCATCCGCGCGTGCTGGCCGTCAAGATTGACGGGGCCACCAAAGAGGAATTCGTCTGGGGCTTCCGCGTCGGCTTCATCACCTACGCTTCCGAGAACAAGGAGCTGCTTGCAGCACTGGAACAGAAAACGCTCGGCATTATCCGCGCCACTATTTCCAGCGGTGCACACCCGTCTCAGACGTTTGTGCTGGACGCACTGAAGGCCCCTCAGTTCGCTGAACAGAAGGAAGAAAAGTTCCAGATCATGAAAGGCCGTGCCAACAAAGTGAAGGCACTGCTCGACAGCGGGAAATACGGCGATGACGTATGGACGTATTATCCTTTCAACTCAGGCTACTTTATGTGCCTGAAGCTGCACACTGTATCAGCTGAAGACCTGCGGCTGCATCTGATCCACAATTATGGCCTGGGCACAATCGCCCTGGGCGAAACCGATCTGCGCATCGCCTTCTCCTGTATTGAAGAGGAGCAGCTTGAAGATTTGTTCGACCTGGTTTATGCGGGAATCCGCGATTTGGAAAAAGCCTGATCCCAAAACCATTGATCTCGAAATCAGCTCCGGGTACCCGGAGCTGATTTTTTTTTGACTTTCCCTGCGACATTGGCCTATACACGTTAATCTATCCGCACATACAATACGATGTACTCAAGTACAGCAAACACATTCGAAAGGGGAATGAACATGAGCGAAGAAGTAAGAGGCGGATACGGACACCCTGGATTTACAAGCACAGGTGCAATTTTGGTTCTCTTTATCCTGCTGGTTATCATCAGCCGTTCACTCTTTATCTAACCGGGAATGACTCTCCCGGGAGGGAGCCTCGGGCTCTCTCCCGTTCCCGCGTGGTAGCATTCCCTGCTCTGCTAATCACAAGTGGAAACGGCTTTGCCGTCCTCAAAAGGACGGTATCCGTTTCAGCGAGAAATAGAAGGATAATTTATAGCGTGAAACATATAAATTCTTATCTTTGCACAAAGACGCCTTGACGGGAGCATCCGCTCTTATCAAGGCGTCTTTGTGCTTGGAGCGGAATACAGGCCTGCCGGCATTCCACTCCAGTCTCACCAAAAGTTAGAAATCCTCATCCGCCGCGGCTTCTTTGCGCTTCAAGTATTCCTTGAACACGTAGGCCAATAGCGCTCCGGCAAGGAAGGTGCCGAGAACAGGCAGCGGACGTTCACCCGCTGTGGCCAGAAATGGCAGGCCGGTCAGCAAGGCCAGCAGCAAAAGGGCGCGGAAGATGAACTGGTTCGTGCTTTCACCTTTGCTGCCCTCTGGCAGAGGATACACCGACAGCCAGAACGACTCGCTATGCAGCTTGCGCAAAGCCGACAGCTGAATGCCCATGATGAACAGGAAGAACAAGTAAATGCCGCTTCCCACATAGCTGCCGCGATTCCACCAGACCAGCAGCAACGCCAGAACAGCGATCCGCATCACAATGGCGAAGACATCGCCCCGGGCAAAGCTTTTGGTCAGCAGGAAGCGGTAAGCAGCGTTACTCCGCCATGCGATACCGCTCCCCCAGCGTGACAGGTAACGCCGGGCGTATACCCGCTGCTCACGTCCCGGCACATCCACGAACCAGCCGAGAATCATCAAGGCCCTCGACCCCTGGTTCTTCTCCATGGCAATCAGACGCTCCCAGGGAACGGAATGCCGTCCGGGAACAGAACATGCAGCCAAATATGCCGCCGCCAGGATCAATATGAAGATCAGGGCCCGGAGAGACGGCTGCCACAGCCATGCCGCAATCATTAATCCGCCTACTGCCCAGCGCAGCAGGTTGTAGGCCACTGCGGCCGGGCGGGATATCATTGCGGTTTCCCGCCATAGCCCGTAGCTGGACAGCAATTTCACCAGAATCAGAATGAGAACGGTAGCGAACAGACTCCTAGGCGATTCATCCGTACGTATGTACAAGGGCCAGACGGTGATCAGTACAAACAGCAGCCGCACAATTTTCCACACATTTCCGCTTACCCAGCTACGGGCAAAATATTCCTTCATCCGGTGTCCCTGCGGAAGCAGAAATATAGTATCCGGACTCTGCAGATACGTCCGGAAGCTGCTGTGCACCGCCGCAGGCAGCAGCAGGACCAGCATAACCCAGCGGATCGGAATACCTGACGGAGTGTCCCGAAGCAGCGAAGTATACCAGGCCGAGAAGACAATCAGCAGCAGAAGCAAGAGCATCGCTACACCGCTCTTAATGACATACCCCACATAAGGCAGCATGCTTCCCATGAACCGGCTGCGCCGCTGCCGGCGCAGCTCCTTTAAATCCATATCATTTCCCTCCCTGAACCAATTCGTAGAACAGCTGCTCCAAGTTCAAGCCCTGCAGCCCTGCAGCTGCGGTCATCTCTGCAAGCGTGCCTTGGGCAATAACCTTGCCGCGGTGCAGCACAATAAAGCGGTCGCAGTAGTTCTCGATTGTGGAAAGGATATGGGAGCTCAGCAGGATCGACGCCCCCGTTTTTTTCAAATCCAGCATGAAGTCGAGCAAAGAGCGGATGCCCAGCGGATCCAGGCCAAGAAAGGGCTCATCAATGACATACAGTGCCGGACGCGCCACGAAAGCACACATAATCATCACTTTCTGCTTCATACCTTTGGATAAATGGGAGGACAATGTATCCATCTTGTCCTCCATATTAAAGAGTGCGGCCAGCTGCTCGCTGCGGGATTCATAGTCGCTGCGCTCCACGCTGTAAGCTCTGGCAGTGAATTCGACATGCTCGCGGACCGTCATTTCCTCGTAGAGCAGAGGAGATTCCGGCACAAATGACAATGCGCTGTGATACCCCTCCGGGTCAGCACTGCGGGTTTTGCCCTTTACGGTAATTTCACCTTTATGGGGCGACATCAGGCCAAGGATATGTTTCATTGTCGTGCTTTTTCCGGCTCCGTTCAAACCGATCAGTCCAACCATTTCACCGGGCTGCACCTGAAGGCCGATATCATGAAGCACCGGCTTGTTCAGGCTATACCCACCACTTAAGCCCGTAATCTCGAGTACGGGGGCTGTATTCATTGACCGTCACCTCTCGGGGTTTTGTTCTTGAGCCATTTTGGGGCTCCCTTGTTCTTGCGGTTCTTCTCACGTTCCGCACTGCTGCCGCGCGGTTTACCCGCAGGAGCTGCACCGCCGCGCCCGCCTGCAGCCGGGCCCGTACCGTGGTGCCCTTCGCGCCGCACTTCTCCGCCTGCGGCAGTTCCCGCCTGGCCTTGCCGCGGCAAGGCCGGTTTGATGGCCGCATCGGCCTGCACAGCCGATGTCCTTACAGGCGGCTTGCCGCTGCGCGGTGCGGCGCCTTCCTTGCGCGGGGTGGCACTTTCCCCGCGCCCGCGTTCGCCGCCGCCCAGCGGGCTGCGGGCTTCATCAGCCGCCATAACCTTGCCGGCGACCATTTCCTTCTCCTCAAGCGTGATATTCAGCTCTCGGGCGAATTTGCGCATAATGAACGTCTGCTGCTCCGTTACAATGGAGACCGACAGTCCGCGGCGTCCCATACGTCCCGTACGCCCTGCCCGGTGCACATAATGCTCCGAGTCAAACGCCGGATCAAAGCTCACTACCAGCGTCAGATTCTCAATATCCAGGCCCCGGGCTGCCACATCGCTCGCCACCAGGACGCGGAACTTGCCGTCACGGAACCGGGTAAGTACGTTGCTGCGTGTCACCTTGTCTGCATCCCCATAGATCGCCGCTGCCGTAAGCCCAAGATGGTTCAGCTTTGCTTCCACCTCGGCAATGTCCTCGGTAGCATTCACGAACACTATCGCCCGCTGCGGGTTGTAATGGCGGATGACCCGGCGCAGCATATCAATCTTGTTCCGTTCCTCTGCCACCACATAGTGATGCTCAAGACTCTGTGCCGTCATCACTCCAGGATCAATGCCGACCTCAGCCGGGTTCTTCATCTCCCGTGCGGCCAGCGCCTGGGTCTCCGGTCCGATGGTCGCTGACAGCATGACCAATTGGCGCGTGCGCAGCGCGCTGCTGACGATCTTCGCCACTTCACCGGCTCCGCTGAGCTGGAACATCTGGTCCGCCTCATCGATGATGATCGTGCTGACCTCATGCATTTTCAGCTTGCGGAGGCCGATCAGCTCCCGCACGCGTCCAGGGGTGCCCACTACGAGCTGGGGATGCTCGCGCAGCTTGTCAATCTGGCGTTTGATCGCCGCTCCGCCGATCAGGCCCATCGCCTTGATCCCCCGGTGGGCCCCATAGCGCTCGGCCTCACGGAGGATTTGCATCGCCAGCTCCTGGGTTGGTGCCAGCACCACCTTTTGGACTACCCGGTGCTCCGGGTTAATCCCTTGAATCAGCGGCAGCAGGTACGCCAAGGTTTTGCCGGTACCTGTCTGGGAAGCGGCCAGCACATCTCTCCCCTCCAGCAGAAGCGGGATCGTCTGCTCCTGTACCGGAGATGGATCAGTAATGCCGAATTCCGACAGCCTGGCAACAAGGTCGTCCTGGATGCCGATGGCCGCAAAAGAAGCTTTATTCATAAGTGTAATTCATCCTTTTCGCTTAAGTTAATATCTTCATTATATGCCAAAAAGGCCTCTCCACCAAATGGAAGGCCGTTTACGCAAGGATAAGCTGTCATTAGCGCAGGCTAGACCTGCAAAAATGACTGCCGCCCTGCAGAATGACGACAGACACCCGCTGATGAAACCTTTATTTTCTGTTCATAACGTTATAGGTCAGCTTATCCGCCAGCCGTGGAAACAAAGCATACAGCCGGATGCCGAAGCCCGCCAGACCGGGCAGATCTACTTCCTCTTTGCCTTTCTCCATCAGCTTGACGATCTTGGAGGACACATGCTGCGGAGTCATCATCATCCGGGCTACACTTTTCTCGTATTTGCCTGATGGATCAGCCGTTTTGAAAAAGTCGGTGGCAATCGGCCCCGGGTTCACCGCCGAAACGATAATCCCGCTCTTCCGGAGTTCCTGGCGAAGCGCATTCGTGAAACCGAGAACCGCATGTTTGGTTGCTGTATAAGCAACAGCACGGGCTGTACCAATCTTGCCGGCCATGGAGGCCACATTGACAATCTGCCCGCTTCCCCGCTGCAGCATATGCGGAACTACAGCCTTCGTACAACGTACAATGCCCATATAGTTTACATCCATCATATCATCGAATTCATGGGGTTCCATCTCGGTAAAACCGGCGAATTTGCCGTATCCGGCGTTGTTAAGCAGAATATCGATCCTGCCGTACACCGCCAGAATTTCGCCAAAGGTCCGCTCTACTTCCGCCTCATCTCTGACATCGCAGGTGTACAGTCCAAAAACGCCCGGAATACCGGCCGCCGTTTCTTTCAGTTTATCTTCCGAACGGGCCAGAAGAATAGGGACAGCCCCACGCTTGCTGAGCATTTGCGCTGTCAGCGCCCCGATCCCGCTTGAAGCCCCTGTTATGACAACAATCTTGTCTTTAAGTTGCATGAAAATCTTCAGCTCCCAATTGTCCGCCTAAGAGATCATCACTTGAATATCGAGTTCGCCGATGCCTTCCATCAAGAGCGGGATGCTCAGTGCTCTGCGCGGCAGTACGGACATGCTCTCACTCTTCATTAGCTTCGGCGGAGTAATATCCACAGTTACACCTTGGTTGGAAAGAATCGTGCTGGCATTGCCGCTGATCATGTTGCCCAGTTCCGAAATCGCGCTCTGCCCCATCTCGTCCATCTCTGTAATCACGTAACCGCCCATCATGGCCGATACCATTTTCAGTGCAACCTGCTCTGCAATCCCAAAGATAATATTTCCGCTTAATTGGCCCGTCATCCCCACTTGAATCCATATATGATTATCGATCAGTTCAATTTCCTTAATGCCCAGATTACCGGTGGATGGCGAGACTTGTATAACCTGCTCAATTACAATGCGTGCAGACTCTAAAAACGGATTAATTACTTCTGCTTTCATTAAGATGTGTCCCCCCTCTACCAGTCTTTAGTCATATACCGAAAGTCCTATTCAATAATTTATAATTATACTTCATATATCGGCATTATTCATCAAAAATTAATGGGGGTGTCGAAGGAAATCACAAGTTAGTTTGCCTGGCAACATTGCTCTGCCGGAAGGAATCTCCTATAATTTAATCAAATGCCAACAACCGGTGTAAGATATAACTGCATATCCACATTCAATCCGGCTATGGACCGAAATGAATTCCTGCATTTATTGCGGAGACCCGGGCACCTATAAAAGTCTTATTGATTAGGCACCAACCAGCTATGCCGTCCCGGGAAAATCGTCCGTTGTTCCCATTACAGGACGAAGCGGCAGCATTATTCGGTAGTCAAAAAGGGGGGGCAAGTCCATGAACATCAGCCAGCTCGAAACGCTGATTACGATCTCCAAAACGATGAGCTTCCGCAAGGCAGGTGAGTTGCTTAACCTGACCCAGCCGGCAGTTTCGGCACAAATCAAAAGTCTGGAAGAAGAGTTCAAAACTCAGCTCGTTGACCGTAACCAGCCCGTTACCTTGACGGACAGAGGCAAAGTGTTCCTTACGCATGCAGAGCAGATCGTGAGTATTGTCGAAGAGCTTAAGCAGCGCCTTGCGGATCTTGATGAGAATCCCCAAGGGCATATTATTCTCGGAACGACCACCTCCATTGCCATTCAAATCCTGCCGCGTATCCTGTCCTATTTTCAAGACCAGTTTCCGCATATCAAAACTTCGATTTCCTCGATGTCTTCATCACAAATCTATCAGCATGTCGAAAACGGCCTGGTTGATGTCGGCATCGGTTATCTGATTGGACGGAGTCCTGCCATGACCACTTCTGTGCTGTATTATGATACTTTTGAACTGGTTGTTTCACCAAGGCATCCTTTAGCCCAGGTCAAATCGGCCGGGATTGAAGCCCTGGGTAAAACACCGCTCATCCTCCTGTCGCCTGACACGGTCGGCCGCAAATTCGCCGATGAGGTGTTCGCAAAACACGGCATACAGCCGCAGGTCATCATGGAGCTGACCAGCAGCGAGGAGGTTAAGCGGATGGTCGAGCTTGATCTAGGCGCAGCCGTTATCTCCAAACAGTCAGTTACGGCAGAAGTCCGCAGCGGCACACTCAAAATCGTGCCGATTATCGAACTTGAGGTCACGCATCCCGTAGGTGTCATTACCAAGTCCGGCAAATATGTCAATTCGGCCATGAGGCAATTCTTAAGTGATCTAAAGGGCATGCCCGAAACCCAATTTATCGGCTCGGAGTAGAGCCTCGCAGAGCTTTGAATCCATCTGTCGAAGCTGATCCCAAAGTCCGATACTCATGAACTGTTTTCGTAAAATTTGGCCTAAAGGAGATATATCCATGAAATTCGACCTACACACCCACCATTTCCGCTGTGGCCATGCCGACGGAAGCATCAGGGACTATATTGAATCCGGCATCAACGCCGGTCTGGGCGTCATCGGCATATCTGATCACACTCCTTATTTCGGCAGTCCATCCGAACAGGCCTTTCCCAAAATCGCCATGGCCAAATCGGAGCTTGTCCATTACGTAGAAGAAGTGCTCTCCCTGCAGAAAGAATACGAAGGCAAAATTGATGTGCTGCTCGGTATTGAATCCGATTATTTCCCGGAACATGCCGAACTCTACCGCCAAACCCTTTCCGCTTATCCCTTTGATTACATCATTGGCTCGGTACATAGTGTCAAGGGTGTCAGCATCTTTAATAAGGGGCGCTGGAAAGGGCTTGACCGCCGGGAGAAAGCCGCGGCAAAAGCCGAATACTACCGGCTGATCTCCGAATCCGCGCGCACCGGCATGTTTCAGATTCTTGGCCATATCGATGCCATGAAAGGAAACTATCCGCAATTTTCGGAAATCTCTACGCCTGCAGAAATCGACGAATGCCTGCGCGTAATCGGCGAATGCGGCGTCGCCATCGAGATCAATACCTCCGGATGCACCAAGCTGTGCGGCGGCTGGTATCCCTCGGATGATATTCTGGCACGTGCACTGCATTACGGAGTGGAAGTCACCTTTGGCTCTGATGCGCATCTGCCGTCCCGGGTTGCTGACCAGCGGGAGGCTGTGGTGGCGCGCCTTAAAGAAATCGGGTTCACTCACTGGGTATACTACAAACGGCGCGGGAAAATTACAGTTCCGCTGCAGTGACACCCTGTGACTTTACAAAAAAATGCACCGCAGTGCTCAACGGTCGATGGACAGCATGACATCCATTACGTTAACGCTGCGGTGCATTTTGTTATTCTCAGGGTTTCTGCAGATTATCACAGTTAAACCCCTGCTTCTTCAGCGTATGCTGCGCATCTCCATACTGCGGATTAAGAGCGTAGAAATGGGCGATCGTAGCGCTCCAATCCCGCTCCGTCATTTCGAGCGCTTTTAGATACCCGCGGTACGCCTGATTGTACTCCTGTATAAATCCCTTCTGATCAGGGTTATAACGCTCCTCGTGAAAAACCGCCCCCAGCGGAAGACGCGGCTTCTTTGGCAGCTCCTCGGCAGGATACCCCACGCATAAGCCGACCACCGGGAATACATACTCCGGCAAGTCCAGCAATTCAATTACGCCTGCAGTATTGCGGCGGACTCCACCGATAGGAATGATGCCCAGCCCCAGGGATTCCGCAGCGGCAACCGCACTCTCCAAAGCGATTCCCACATCCACCGCACCGACCAGCAGCGCATCCACATCGTGCACAGCCTCAAATGGCTGCCCTTCCAGCTCGGCGGCCAGCTTGGCCCGGTAAAAATCCATGCAGAAGATCAAAAATACCGGGGCGTCGGCCACATGCTTCTGATTCCCGCTCAAGACCGATAGCTGTGCCTTTCGCTGCTGATTCTGCACAGCAATAATGCTGACCTGCTGCCCGTTCACCCAGGATGGGGCCGATTGAGCGGCCTCAATAATCATCTGCAGCTTATCCGGCTCAACAGGCTGCGGCCCGTATTTCCGGAAAGACCGGTGATTGTTTAATGTCTTCAGCACTTCATTCAAGATTACATCCTCCTAAAATCCAGATATATAATTGTACAACCATCATATACTAACAGCTGCGTGAGCTTCCAGTCCCTGACCGCTTCCGGGTCCCCTATGGATTGGCAACGGAACAAAAAAAATGGACCCGAATCATCGGGTCCCAACAGCAGTTATATTTTCAAAAGGGGGTCATGTACTTAGTTTAACCGGACACTGTTAGAGTTTGATAACGGCATTATTTCATTTGTGTGACAATGTGAATACTTTCATTACATCGCCCGAGCCATCGGCCATCGGCATGATCCGATCCAGCGTCAGACCGTTTTTGAGCATGACCCGTTCGGACCTGAAGTTATCGCCGCGGCAGCGCCCCTCCACATGGGTCAAGCGAAGCTCCCGCATGCCGTAGCCCAGCAACAATCCAATGGCCTCTGTAGCAAGGCCCTGCCCCCACCATACAGGATCGAGCATGTAGCCTAGTACGGCTTTGCCTTCAGGACGGTTCCAGCTCTGCAGGGAGGCGGTGCCGATCAGCTCCGGTGCATCTTTGCGATAGATCCCCACATGCAGCGCGCAAGGATCGTAGGGATACAGCATACGGTTCACCAGTTGATCCAGATGGGCTGGCTGTGAACCCGCTGTACTGCGATGCAAAATGTGGCGCTGCACATCCGGGTGAGAGAGCAGCATCTTGAGCCTGTCACCTTCGGCAGGCAACATCGTCCGGAGTTCCACTGCGGCTCCTTGCTGAGCCATGAATCCTGCAGTCTCGTAAGTGATCATACGCGCTCCTCTTCCCTTGCAGCTTAATTTGGGAATTTCAGTTCTATTGCTCCTTACGCCCGGCGCAGCGTAATCACAGTAAGCTCCGGCCGGCATAACAGGCGAAACGGCATATAAGTCTCGCCGAAGCCTCTGTTAACATAAACCGGCATGGCTTTATTCTCTGTATGATACAGTCCGCTTATGTATTTAACTGCCCCGTATGGGGTGTAGGCTGCACCCACAAAAGGAAGACGGATCTGTCCTCCATGGCTGTGCCCCGACAACTGCAGATCGAAGGGATAATTTTCCGCCGTGTCAGCATAATCCGGCTCATGCATCATCAGTACCGTACATGTCCCCTCTGGGATGCCTTTGAGTGCAGCTTCCGGATCGGGACGGCCATGCAGCATGTCTTCCAGGCCAGCAACCGCCATCACTGCACCGCCTTGCTTAATAAGATATGACTGATTCCTCAGCAATGTGAACCCGGCAGACTGCAGCAGCTGCGCAAGCAATTCCGTGTTCTTATAATCATGGTTGCCGAATATCGCATATTTCCCCAGGGGGGCATGAAGTTCCGCGAGCAGCGCTACGGATTCTTTCAGGTCCTCTGCGTAGCTGTCTACAATATCCCCGGTAAAGCAAATGATATCCGGCTCTGCGGCCTCAATGTGCTTAACCAGCCGGGCCAAATCATGGGCATCCTTGTTGAAGCCCAGATGCACATCACTGAAATGAACCAGCCGGGTGCCGGCAAACGCGGAAGGGAGATTCTTCAGCGGAATGTCCAGCCTCGTGATATCAAGCCAGTTGGGTTCTCCCTGCCACACATATCCGCCGCCGAGCAGCGCGGCCCCAAACATAGTAGCCGCTCCGCGGGTCAGGAACTGGCGGCGGGTAATTTTGCGGCCGCTGCCCTTCCCGGGTGGTAGCGGAGTGTTGTAACCTCCGCCGGCAACAAGAGGTGGACCTTCATTGGGAGAACCCCCGGACGCTTTTTTATTCATAGGGAGACCCTCCTTCCTTGCAGGAGCTTGAAATACAATCCGCTCCGCTAACTGTAAAAATCACTTGATCTCATCTTTTACATCTTCTACCGCTTCGTCCACTTCATCATCAATATCTACCTCGATGGACGCCTCAATCTCTGCTTCCGTACCAGGGCCGAGAATCTTGCGGAACAAGCCCAGCATGGACAGGGCATAGGCTACAGTAATGAAGCTGAAGCTGATCTGCATGATGACCACGAGCCGCGAAGTATTGTCCACCGGAGCCACATCTCCATAGCCGACAGTCGTAAAGGTAGCCACACTGAAATATAGAAAGGTAATCAGCTGGCTGAGCAGATCATCCCCTATTCCTTTGCCCTGAAAAGAGGACTGTCCAAATAGCTTATATATGGATGTATATACGACTGTAAAAAAAATAATGCAGGTAAAAGCAGCAATACTGATACGGACCAGTGTCTGCTGCAGCCTGACTTCCTTGCTGTTCGATTCCTTGATTTCATGAAAAATGAACAGAATGTAGAAAAGCACCGAGGCCAGGGCAAAGAGTAAAATCAGTCCCCTTAATCCCCGGTTGCCCGGTACGATGGAGCCCAGGTCAATCCAGTTCAGCAAATCCTCAACCGAAATGAGCGCATAGATTAGAATTGGGGCCAGCAGCACCCCTTTTCCCATCCAGCTCAGCTTCATCCGGAAAAACCAAAACGACAGCAGTATAATCACTGCTATATTGAGGGTCCATACCCACCAAGCCATAGCCATTACACTCCTGTTCTAAGGTACGGGCAATTGGTAGCGGTAAGATAAGCAGCCGCTAATTCATTCCTGAGTGCGCCCGCTTTCCGTGCCGTTTGATTAATCCGCCTTTCGGCCTGCTGGTGACGGTAATCCGGCATTCTTCTTCCGGTGCGGAGCTGTACGCAGAAGCAATTCCCTTGCTGGCGATTTCTTTCTTGCTGACCTTACGCAGTACCATTGCCACCTCGACATCCCTTGTGAACGGGAAAGGGTCGAGCATTAGCGTGGATGCATCCTGCCATTCCGCCGAGATCAGACGTCCTGACGTAAAGCTGAAATCCTCACTTCCGGAGAAGCCGTCCTTCCACCACGGATGTTCTTCCGATTTGGGGCTTCCCGGCTCATTCAGAGCCAGATACAAGGAGAGATCGTCAGAAAACTGCAGCAGCCTGGCATCGTAATACAGCTCGCCTTCTCCGATAGGCTGGTTTTTCTCGAGGTCGCGGTGGATGCGGGCCCTGCGCTCCTCCTCATCCTTAAGATAGGCGGTCAGCTCCGGACAATCCTCCCCGGACACCTCAATCAGCCGTTCAAAATGCAGACTGCACAGCAGCGCACCGTACGGTGTGTCCGCTTCAATCTCATTAAGTCCACGTTTGTAGAACGTAAGCTTCGGCACTACGGGAAAATCTATGAAGCTGTAAGGCGCTCCTGCCGCATCATTCCAGAAAGGCGTTTCATCGAGATCAATCCAGCCCCTGTCATGGTTGCTGACCGCACGCAGCACCTCTGCACGCCGGTTTCCCTCGGGTACATGTTCTTCCTTGAACCATTGCGCAAATTCTCCGGCCAGCCGCCCGTGCTCATGCTGTTTAACCATTACAAATGCTCCGTCCTGTTCCCTACAAATCAACGTAATTCCTCCCCGATTCTCCACTGCCTGATGTTGGCTCAACTAAGGAGATTATAACATATCCATCTATATTTGTTTGAGTTTGGCTATTCATACACCTTCTGCTCGTTAAGAAGGGACTGTCTAAAAATGTACCCATTTATACCGCCAAAAGAAACAGGCAAACCTTAAGTGCTTGTGCCCCTGAATGCGGAAGTAATAACACTCACCCGTTCTCCCGATTCCTTCTGGAGCTTCAGCAGGATATGTAGCCACTGAATGCGAAAAAGCCACTCCCTGCGGCAAATAGCACCGCGAAAGTGGCTCAGTAAAGATAGATAGCAGTAAATCAAAAAAGGAGGGGGAAAAGAGTGAATTTACAATTTACACACCCAGCCAACGCTTGAACATATGCTTGGTAGTCTGCTTGTTGATCTCCGCGATGGAGGTTGTAAGCGGGATGCCTTTCGGGCAGGCCCGCACACAGTTCTGCGAGTTGCCGCAGCCGTCGATGCCGCCGTCTTCCATCAACGCATCCAGACGGTCATCGGCGTTCATCTCGCCCGTAGGATGGGCGTTGAACAGACGTACCTGGGAAATGGCTGCCGGCCCGATGAAATTGGTCTTCTCATTGACATTGGGGCAAGCCTCCAGGCAGACGCCGCAGGTCATGCATTTGGACAATTCGTAGGCCCACTGGCGTTTCTTCTCCGCCATCCGCGGTCCAGGACCCAAGTCATAGGTTCCGTCAATCGGGATCCAAGCCTTGACGCGTTTGAGTGCATTAAACATCCGGCTGCGGTCGATCACGAGATCACGTACCACAGGGAACGTCTTCATCGGCTCGATGCGCACCGGCTGCTCCAGATTGTCGATCAGCGCCGCACAGGCCTGGCGCGGTTTGCCGTTTATCACCATGGAGCATGCACCGCACACTTCCTCCAGACAGTTGGAATCCCAGCATACCGGAACCGTACCGTCACCCTTGGCGTTAACCGGATTACGCTGGATTTCCATCAAAGCGCTGATCACGTTCATCCCCGGACGGTAGGCCAGCTCAAATTCCTCGACATACGGTGAGCTCTCCGGCTCGTCCTGGCGGGTAATTATAAACTTTACGTTTTTGGGAGCTGCAGCAGTTTCCGCCATATCAGTTACCTCCTAAAAGTTTGGTGAGCATTACTTCAACGTATTTCTTCGTGCATAACCGCTATATTTCCGATTACCTTTTGAAGCCTGCTTGGGAGTATTCTGATGTACATTATGCATTCATCCCATATTCCCCATAGGTTCAGGGCTCATTCAAGTGACACCATTAAGCGGTTAGTCCTTCGAATAATCCCGTACCCGCGGAGGAATCAGCGACACATCTACTTCTTCATAAGAGATTTGCGGGCCATCCGCGCTCCATGTCGCTTTAGTCGTCTTCAGGAACTCCTCGTCGTTGCGTGTCGGAAATTCCGGCTTGTAGTGCGCGCCGCGGCTTTCGTTCCGCAGCAGCGCCCCGAGTGTCATCGCCTCAGACAGCTCCAGCATGTTCCAAAGCTGGCGGGTGAAGGCCACACCCTGGTTGTTCCAGCGGGAAGTATCATTCATGTTGATGTTGCGGTAACGCTCCTTAAGCTCTTTAATTTTGCCGATAGTCGCTTCCAGCTTAACGTTGTCACGCACAACGGTCATATTTGCGGTCATCCATTCGCCCAGTTCCTTATGAATCACATAGGCGTTCTCCGTGCCGGACATCGCCAGCAGGGACTCGTATTTGTCAGTCTGCTTCTTGTGGAAGCTGTCGAACACGGTGGAAGAAATGTCCTGCACCGATTTCTTCAGGCCTTTAATATATTCAACGGCCTTCGGTCCCGAGACCATGCCGCCATAAATCGCCGAGACCAGCGAGTTCGCGCCGAGCCGGTTCGCACCGTGGTATTGGTATTCGCATTCCCCTGCCGCGAACAGGCCGGGAATGTTGGTCATCTGATTGTAATCGACCCACATGCCGCCCATGGAGTAATGCACGGCTGGGAAGATTTTCATCGGTATTTTACGGGGATCATCGCCCATGAATTTCTCATAAATCTCAATAATGCCGCCCAGCTTGACGTCAAGCTCCTTAGGATCCTTGTGGGAGAGATCCAGATACACCATGTTCTCGCCGTTGATCCCGAGCCCCTGGTCCACACAGACATTAAAGATTTCGCGGGTTGCGATATCGCGCGGCACCAGATTTCCGTAAGACGGGTATTTCTCTTCCAGGAAGTACCACGGCTTGCCGTCCTTATAGGTCCAGATACGTCCGCCTTCGCCGCGTGCCGATTCAGACATCAGCCGCAGCTTGTCGTCGCCGGGGATTGCGGTCGGGTGAATCTGGATGAATTCTCCGTTGGCATAATGCACACCCTGTTGATATACAGCACTGGCAGCCGTCCCTGTGTTGATCACGGAGTTGGTTGTTTTGCCGAAAATAATTCCCGGACCGCCGCTGGCCAGAATGACCGCGTCCGCAGGGAAGGTCTGGATCTCCATCGTCTTCAGGTTCTGGGCGCTGATGCCGCGGCAGACGCGCTCATCATCAAGGACGACGGAAAGGAATTCCCAGTTCTCGCTCTTAGTCACCAGGCCTTCCGCTTCCCAGCGGCGAACCTGTTCATCCAGCGCATACAGCAATTGCTGGCCGGTTGTCGCCCCGGCAAAAGCAGTACGGTGCCGTTTCGTTCCGCCAAACCGGCGGAAATCGAGCAGCCCCTCCGGGGTACGGTTGAACATTACACCCATCCGGTCCATCAGATGGATGATGCCCGGTGCGGCTTCACACATCGCCTTAACCGGCGGCTGATTCGCCAGGAAGTCACCGCCGTAGACGGTGTCATCAAAATGCTCCCAGGGCGAGTCCCCCTCGCCCTTCGTATTAACAGCGCCGTTGATGCCGCCCTGCGCACAGACCGAGTGCGATCTTTTGACTGGAACCAGTGAGAACAAATGCACATGTGCGCCGGATTCCGCCGCCTTGATGGTAGCCATCAGGCCGGCCAGCCCGCCGCCCACGATAATGATATCGGCTGATGCCATGATTGTTCACTCCTAAAGTTTTGTGAGCATAGACTTCCGAGTATCCGCCTCGTACAAAACTGGCTTCGGAAGCATATGCTTTAGTTTTGTGAGCATACACTTCCTGAGAAGCTTCGTACAAACCGGCCTCGGAAGCATAGGCTGTCAAACATGTAATTATGTCAGCTGTAAATCAGCCTTGTGGATATTTGCATAAATGGCAGCCGCTCCACACTGGAGTATATGCCAACTATTCCTTTTTTAAATAAAAGTCCGCAGGGATTGCAGCGCGGAGGCTGTAGCTTGGAATTCACTGTCACGGAAAGTGACCAGCGACAGCAGGAACATGAAGCTGACAAGGACGAAAAGTCCGAGACAAAGAACAGAGGACACTCTTTGTGAACGCGGCCCCACGGTAATCCCCCAGCTGATCAGGAATGACCATAGCCCATTGGAAAAGTGGAAGCAGGCCGCCAGAATCCCAATTACATATACGGCTAGAAGAAGCGGCTGGGTAACGATGTCATGCATTACACTGCCAAGTTCCTCATGCTCCACATTCCCGAGCGCCACCTGGAATCGGGTCTCGAACACATGCCAGACGATGAACACGAAAGTGATGACTCCGCTTACACGCTGCAGCGTATACCGCCAGTTTCTTTCCAGATTGTACCGGTTCAGGTTCGGCTTGGACTGATAGGCGATGTAGAGCCCATAAACCCCGTGGTACAGCAGCGGCAGCCATATGCCGAACAATTCCAGGAAGAAGACTAGCGGCAGGCTGTTGAGCCATAGCACACTGTCTGTGAAGCCGGAAGCGCCACCCTCCACTGCCGCAAAATTCGTCAGCATGTGCTCAAGGAAAAAGCCCCCAAGCGGGATAATGCCGAGCAAGGAATGAATCTTTCTGGAATAAAATCCTCTCATGCAAAGTGTCCCCTTTCCGAATAAAAAACAGCGTTTTCATTAATGAGCATACACCGCCGGGAGTACAGTTGAAACAGGGGAACTAAGGTTTAAAACCATCACCTGAATCTCTATTTTCACCACTATCCATTGCTTTCCCGGACTTTGCTTTATTATTCACAATATGTGAATATCTTGTGTCACTTTTCATGTTACTCTTTTTTCTCTTATAAGGGAATTGCAATCTAATTATTAAACGTTATACAATAATTGCATAAGAATATTTTTAATATGATAATAATTCTCATTTAGAACAGTGATTCCAAAGATTTCGCCGGTCCTTCAACCTTTTTCAAGAAGAGACATCCGTCGCGGCTATGCCTTTTATCACTTTCACTACAGGGACACTGATATAAAGTTATCAGCATTACTACAAGTTGGATGAAAGGAGACCTCTGTTATGTTCGACGATTTGGATATTTTTGCTGCAGTTGTGGAGCATTCCAGCCTTAACCGGGCTTCACGCCAGCTAAATCTGTCCCAGCCCGCTCTCTCCCGCAAAATCTCCAAACTGGAGGAACGGCTGGGCGTCGCCCTGTTCAACCGGTTCGGCAAACGGCTGGAGCTGACCGAGGTTGGCCGTCTCACCTATACTTATGCGCTGGAGCAGCGTCAGCAACGGTCCAAATTTCTGGAGGCATTGTCCAAATTCAGGGAGGGTGAGCCGCAGTTCGTGACACTTGGCGCCAGTCTGACGACACTGCAGACCACACTGCCGCCGCTTGTGAACGCCTACACGGAGAAATACCCGGCAGCCGAGCTGAAGCTGATTACCGGAAAAACACATGAAATCGTCTCATCGGTCAGCGAAGGCAAATGTGATGTCGGCATTATCGCCTCCTCCATACAGGAGCCGGGGCTGCGCTGCATCCCGCTGTTCGAGGACCAGCTGCGGCTGGTCGTCTCCAGTCATCATCCGCTGACCCTGCCGGCGAAGCTGACAATGGACCATCTCGCGCGGCTGCCGATGATTCTCTTCTCCAAGGGCACCTGGTACCGCCGCATGACCGATGAGCTGTTCCAGCGCTGCGCCGTTGAGCCGGATGTGCGCATGGAGATCGACTCCTTCGAAGCGATCGTCCGGCTGCTGCCGACGATTAAGGCAGCAGCGCTGCTGCCGAAGTCGTACCTCCGTCCGGAGCTGCTGAACGGAGGCGGGCTGGTCTCTCTCCATATTAAGGAACTGGAGCAGACCCAGCGGACTACCTGTCTGATCTATCAGGGAAGCGGCAGCCTGAGCACCGCGGCACGCTGCCTCGTGCAGGTTACGGAGGAAGTATTCCTGCCTGGACACGAATAACGAGCAAATGCCCGGCAAGCCCCCATATTGCTATGGATCGGCCTGCCGGGTATTTGCGCTTACACGGGCAGTTATTCTGCTATATTGAGCGCCAGCTTGTAATTCAGTTTGAATACAGGCCCGCAGATACTGGAATTAACGGAACTTGCCTGCGTCGATCGCCTCTTGCTTCTCGTCGAGAAGTTCCTGGTAGCCTGCCTTCAGGTAAGTCTCCTTAGCTGCTTCATAGGTCGCATCGAATTCAGCTTCCGGAGCAAGCGCACACTTCACATACAGATCCTGAAAGAGTGAGTTCAGATCGGCTTTATACTCATTTACCTTCTCAAGCACAACGGTGAACATGGCATCCGGTGTGCGGAATTCCGCAACCTCGTTGTAGTATTTCACCATATCATCGGCGAGATTCTCGTAGCCGGCCGGTGCCCAGTTGCGGAGATTCGCTTTGAGGGTCTTGTCAGCTTCCGGATATTGCGCGATTTCAGTCACGAGGCCCCAGTAGTCCTTGTTATTGTTCTGTGCCAGGACGGATTCGCCCTTATAATCTGCTTTTTTTACAGCGATACCGTCTGCATCAAGCGTATAGTTTTCGCCTTCAACACCGTTCTGGAACTTGAACAGATTTTCCGGCTGGCTGAGCCATTCCAGATACATCCAGACTGCAGCGCGCTCCTCAGGCGAGGTTTCATAGTTGATACCCATGATGAAGCCAAACGGCCAGTAAGCGCGTCCTTGAGGCTTGAGCCCCTCAGGAACACCTGCAAAAGGCGGCACTACAGCAAATTCGGCATCCGGGTTGTTCGCCAGGGTAGCAGCAAAGACGTCTGTATTGTTCGTGAGATAGAATCCGTAGTTTCCTGTTTTTCCGGCAACGAATTCGGATTTAATCTTATTATCATCGTTACGCAGATAGAATTCCTTATCGATAAGGCCGTTATTGTACTGATAGTTCATATTACGCAAGAAACGCTCAGTGTCGGCGCTGGTCAAATCAGCAACGCTCAGATCTGAATAAAGCGCGCGGTATTTCGGATCGACGGGCCAATCGCGGAAGGCGTAGTTGTAGTTGAAATTGTTTTGAAGCAAGCTGCCGCCAGTCACTCCCAGTCCGGCTTCTTTCCATTTCAACAGCATCTCATTGTACTTCTCAAGAGAAGTCAAATCTTCCACCTTCATGCCAACCTTCTCCACCCAGTCTTTGCGGATGATGGATGTGAAATTGTCAGCTTCGGGACGTGCGGCGAAGAAGAAGGTATTCTTATCGTCTACAACACCATATTGCTTGATCGTTTCGCCCATACTTTTCCAATATGTCGGTGCATAATTCTCGATTTCAGCATAGTCCAGCGGCTGCATAACATCCTCGCCGTAATAGGTAAGTGCCTGTGGCATATCATAGTGAAAAATAATATCAGGGGCCTTATGTGACGCCAGAAGCTGCTCGTAATCGGTCACTTCGCTGTTACGGGTAATCGGCACGTAATTGACTTCGATATTGTATTTGTCGCCGAATTCCGCTTGAACCCAGCGGGTATAATAGTTGTCGGTTACATTCCAGCCCTCGAACGCCCGCTCATAAACCGGGATATCCAGACTAACCTTCTTCTCAAAACCCTTCGTATAATCAGGATAGCTTCCTTCGCTCTGATTATTGGCTGCCGCCGTCTCAGCAGGACTGTTAGGCTCAGCACTCTGATTATTGTTATTCCCCCCGGAGCACCCGGCCAGCATACCGGCTGTCATGACAGATGCCATCATTAACGAAACAACTCTTTTTTTGTTCATCGCAATTCCCCCAATTTTAAATTTCGGACTGTAGAATTACTATTCTGGAACACAAGATTACTCTTTGACTGCTCCGAGCATAACGCCCTGAACGAAGTATTTCTGAACAAAGGGATAGACGCAAAGAATGGGCAGGGTTGCAAATACAACGACTGATGCTTTTAAGACTTCCGGATTACTAAGAGATACCTGAGTGGCTTCCAATTGGAAGCTTTCACTGGCCTGAATGACCAGATAATACAGCTTGAGCTGCAGAGGCCGGAGTGAGATCTCATGCTTGATATAGAACAATGCATCCTGGTAAACATTCCAGCGTCCAACCGCGTAGAAGAGAGAGAGTGTCGCGATAATCGGTTTGGACAACGGGATAACAATGCTGAGCAGGATCCGAAAATGCCCGGCGCCGTCGATCCGTGCAGATTCTTCCAGACTTACGGGAATACCGCTCGTTAGAGAAGTCTTCATAATCAGCAGATTGAAGGCGCTGAACGACAACGGTAAAATCAGTGACCATATCGTATCCATCAGTCCCAGATTGTTAATGTTCATATAGTCCGGGATGATACCTCCACTAAAGTACATCGTGAACAAAAAGATGAAGGTGATTACTCTACGGCCCTTCAGCTGAGATCTGGACAGCGGGTACGCGGCGCAGATGGTCAGAACCATCCCCAGTATGGTGAACAGCACTGTCACTATAACTGAGATGTACAGTGAACGGAGTATACTGGCATCCGCGAAGATTTTCTTGTACGCTTCTATGGTGAAGCCCTGCGGCCACAGAAAAACCTTATTTGCAATAACAAAGGAGTCAGAGCTCAGGGATTTCGACACAACATGAAGAAACGGCAACAAACACGCTAGCGAAGCAATGATCAGAACGAGGCGGATCAGCAATTCCCAGATGTCCAAACGCCCTTTACGTGATGCGGCAGGGTTGCCGGTTAATGCTCTCATGGTTTCTCTCCTTTCTATAATATTCCATCCTCGCCGAGCTTCTTAGCCACGCGGTCAGCCGTTATTACAAGAAGAATACCGATGACGGACTGGAAGAGTCCTATCGCTGTCGCCCGGCTGAAATTGCCGCTTTCGATCCCCCAACGGTACACCAGAACCGGTATGGTCGTTGTGTACTCTGTGGTGGCCTTGTTCTGCAGAACGAATATACGCTCGAACGAGCCCTCCATTATCTTCCCCAGGTTCATGATCAGCAAGGTTACAATGGTTGCACGGATGGAAGGAACTGTGATATTCCATACCTTTCTCCAGCGTCCTGCTCCATCAACGGTAGCTGCTTCATACATCTCCGGGTTAATCCCGCTAATGGCCGCCAAATAGATGATGGTCCCCCACCCCATGCTCGACCACACACCGATTGCCAGGTAGCTGATCAGCCAATGCGTATCTTCCTGGAGGAACGGAACACGATTACCGCCCATAAGCTCAATCAAATTATTGACGACACCGTTTCCTTGACTAAGCAGCTGATAAGCGATCGCCCCGATAATGACCCAGGACAGGAAATGCGGCAAGTACAGCATGGTTTGGTTTACGCGTTTGAACCTTACGCTTTTGACTTCATTCAGCAGCAGAGCCAGTACGATCGGCATCGTGAAGCTGAATACGAGATCAAGAATATTGAGCATCAGTGTATTGCGGACAGCACGGGTGAAGTCTGGTTTGGAGAAAATATCCCGGAATACTTCAAAACCAACCCATTCACTGCCCCAAACCCCTCTTGCAATCTTGTAGTCTTTAAAAGCGAGCACAAGTCCTGTCATCGGCAGGTATTTGAATACGATTACAAAAGATAATGGAATTAATAATAGTAAATAGAGCTGCCAGTCACGCTGTAAGAAATACCCGAGTCCCTGTTTGTTTCTTAATAAGGCGGTTTCATTTGTTTTTGAAGCGCTTGCAACTTTCAAACTTTCACCTCCTCCACCAAATTATCTCCTTGCCGGTTGTGTTCACCAGCCCGAGTTCAATGCTATCCCCTTTGTCTGGTTTTGAAAATCATGAGTATTGATGATCCCCATCAAATTTGATCGGGCCGCGGTTTTAGCGGCATCTGCAGCATCCTGATGATCAATTATGATAGGTATTCCCAAAAATAAAACGCTTTCATTAACAAAAAAAAGCCGCTGGCTACTGGCCAGGAGCAGGCTCCTAGGAGCTCTTGCTCTTGGCCGACTTGTAGCTGCTCGGCGGCATGCCTTCGTACTTGCGGAAAAACCGGTTGAAGCTCTGGACATTATGATAGCCAACCTCTGCTGCAATCTGCTTGATCGTCAGGTCGGTATCCAGCAGCAGTTCCTTGGCTTTCTCGATACGCAGCTGATTAAGATAATCAATCATGCTGTTTCCGGTTAGCTCATACACGATCTTGCGCATATAAGAGTAGCTGATGCCGATTTGTTTAGCCATATCCTCAAATACAATTTCTTCACGGTAATTTTCCTTCAAATAATGAATGATCCGTTCTCCATGATTGGTTTCACCCGTGCTGCGCTCCAGACTCTGTACAATTTCACGGAAAATTTCATGCAAATACTCCTCAAGCTCATCAAGCGTATCCATCGCAGCCAGAACGGTGTATATGTTGCCTTTGCCCATAATCATTCTTCCGGTACCGATATGATTTTCACGAAGATGCTTGATGGTCGCACCTATCAGCTGGTGATAAATGAACATGATATTATCATAGGAAATATTCTCTTCCGAGCTGATCTGACAGCGGATGCTCTGAAGCTCTTTGAAGATCCCGTCCAGGTTGCCGGCGTCCAGGAAATTGAGAATCCGTCGCTCACTGCAGTCGAAGTCGATATATTTACGGCTGTTCTCCCCCTCATCCTCCCAGTACATGATGCTGCCGGCACCATTAATCATCCGCTGCTTAATCAATTCCATCGCTTCAAACAACCGCTGGGCAACCATTTCGGGTGCATCAGCCAAATTACTTAATCCGATCGTGACCGAATGCTCCAGCAGCGCAAGCGACTGATCCCCGACCTTTTCCAGCGCCTGATGAATCAGGCCGCTGCTCCGCTCATCCTCACCGGGAGCAAAGTTCAGCACAATCACAATACAGCCGTCGTTATGATAGACAGAACGGGCCAGAATTCCCTCTGGAAAGAAGCTTTCGTACTTCGTATTAAGCAGATACCGGTGGTAGCTGCGTGTCTCCACATTGGTATTGCCCACATATACTCTATACTGGTCGATGGAGACAACGGCGATTCTGTAACAGGCTTCCGGAAAAACCTCCGTGATCCGGGGCGGAATCTCTCCGCGCAAAAGACGGTGAACAGCGAGACTGCGGATATCCTGCTCACGCTCCTGCAGCAGCTGGAACAGACTATCCTCTTCCTCCTGCATTCGTTTGAACGCCATATCCAGGAAGGCAAGCTCATTCTTATTCACCACACCCAAATCGCTTTTGGAGCGTATCGTCCGCACCAGCTGCCTCACCGGTCTGGACAGCCAAGTCGCGAGAACGACAGCCATAACTGTGCCCAGCAATATAATAGCACCCGTAAGCAAAATGATATTCCCCTGCATATCACGTGATTTGGTCATCAGCTCATCCATAGAACTCCAGCTTACATTCCACCATCCGGACAATGAAGAGCGGCTCCAGGCGTAAACCATCCGTTTGCCATCAAGCTCACGGAATGTATAACCTTCACTTGGTTCCTGAGTCAGCATATCCCGAATAAAGGGCAGCTCATAACCGTCAGTGAGCAGCTTCGACTTGTCCTTGTATGATATTATTGTGCCGTCCGATGCCAGAAGCAGGTGGTTGCTGTCTCCGACTTCTGTTTCATGCAAATATTTACCGATCTGGCTCTCGCTTATGTTAACGATGATTAATCCGTGCGTGGTAGAAGACAGACGATTGAGCGGATACACGTACGATACAACATTGACGCCCGAGTCCAGCTTGCGGGGAACCCATACGCCGCTGATTCCTCTCCGCCCCTCAAGGGCTTCTGTTGTCCAGCTGATCGACTCATACCGCTCCAGCTTCGTGATCCCGTTGTCAGTAGAAATAACATAATCTGAATCATTCAAGTAGAAGTAGGAGGATTCCGTCCCATCTACCCGGCGGTTCAAATTCATCAACTCCTTCATCACTGTCAGCGCGCTGCTCACGTTATTGTAATTGGAGTTGAGTTCTTCGAACGTCTCGAAATTGCGAATGCGGTCAAAAACGTTAGTTGCAGCCGAACGTGCCGTATCCTGCGCCAGGTTAGCGAGCGCGCTCTCGTTCAGCTTGCGGTTGGCATTCAGCCCGGCGAGTGTGGATTCTCCGATGGCCTCCTCTGAGTTCTGTAAAAGCTGTGCCCCGCTGTACCACGTCAGGATGGCTGTCGGAATGGCCATGACGCAGAATAGAATCAATGCCAGCTGCAGCAGCATCGGTGTTTTTTTCATTTTTGCTCCCCTTATGATTTCTGTAGATACGTAGATTGAACAATACTTCCCCTGGATGTACTCCATGACAAATCCGGTATTCACACCAGCACCAGCAGCAGCAGCAGCATTCACTGTTACCGCTTACATTTTAATTTAAAACAGATAACCCGGCTATTGTTATTTTATCATTATAAAAAACACATTTTAAATATATGTATAGGAAAAATTTTCAAACAAATTAGGAAAATTGATCGATGCTATAGCCGGACACCCCTTGACACTGGACCTATTTTCCCCTAAGGTTAGTTACATGAGTAATTAACCAGTTAGGTGGTGAAGCATTGGGATTTCAAATGGATGACACCCGGCCAATATTCGTACAGATCGCAGAGCGAATAGAAAATGACATCATAGATGGAACCATACCGGAAGAATCTCAGGTGCCTTCCACGAATCAGTTCGCTTCGTTTTATGGCATCAATCCGGCGACAGCGGCCAAAGGCGTGAATCTGCTCGTGGAGCAAGGAATATTGTACAAGAAGAGGGGAATTGGGATGTTTGTGGCAGCAGGTGCGCGTGCGGACTTGACAGATAAGCGCAGACAGCAGTTTTATGAGCAGTATGTGGTGGCTATGATCCGTGAAGCCGGCAAGCTCGGCATTACGGCCGAGCAACTGTCCGAAATGATCCGCAAGGGGGATGAGAACCGATGATGATCACCAGGAAGACGATTGAGGCGAAGGCAGCACTGCCCGAGGCAGAGCTTGAGCTGAATCAGGTCAGCAAGGTATTCCGCGGAGGCCAAGGCGTGCATGATGTCTCTCTTACGCTTGAACCGCAGGTGATTCATGGACTGATCGGAGCCAATGGCAGCGGCAAAAGCACCCTGCTGTCACTTATAGCCGGCCAAAGGTTCCCTGACAGCGGACAAATTACCTACGGCGGTGCTCCCGTGCATGAGAATGCCGCTGCCCTCAGCAGTATTTGCCTGGTCAAGACCTATGAACGTTCCTGGGATAGCTACAACCTAAAGGACATCTTCAACTATGCCTCATTTTTTTATCCGAATTGGGATGGCGAACTGGCCGAGAAACTGATGCGCAAGTTTCAGCTGGACAACAAAAAGAATTACCAGCAGCTGTCGCGCGGTGGTCAATCAATGGCGGGAATCATCAAGGGCCTGGCCAGCCGGGCTCCGCTGACGCTGCTGGATGAGCCGGTAATCGGCCTTGACGCCTCGATGCGTGAAATTTTTTACCGGACATTGCTTGAGGATTACGGCAAATTCCCCCGTACTTTTGTAGTAACTACACACCTGATCGAGGAAGCGGAGAACCTGTTTGAACGAATGACTTACATCAAAAAAGGCCGCATCGCCTTCCAAGGCCCTGTGGAGGATTTTGCCGCCAATGCTGCCTATGCTTCTGGGCCTGCCACGGTACTGGAGGCGTTGTTGAAGGACGTGCGAGTGCTGCACAGCGAACGCCTGGGCGGCAAACTCCTGCTCACCTTGGAAGATCTGTCAGACCCTTCCGAACGCAAAATGCTGCAGGATCAGGGCGTAGAGCTGTCTCCGGTTCCGCTGCAAAAGCTGTTCGTATATCTGACACTGCGCGATGCAGAGAACAATCAAGGAGGCGGAAATTTATGAGCACCCGGAGTTTAATTAAATTCCAACTGAAAGATTACCGCAGAGGATCCTTGATTCTGCTGAGCGTACTTGTTCTTGTCGACATCGCCATGGTGCTGCTGCTTAAGTTCCTGCCTTCCATGGATGCTGGATCAGCGGATAACATTTTCAGCGTCAACCGGAATATCATTACCATCTTCTCCATCGTTAGCATGATTGTTACGGTAGCTATCACCTTCCCGCTAATGAGCAGCTTCAGTGTGACGCGCCGCAATTTCTATGTCAGCACGCTGCTGGCCCTCCTGGGTTTCTGCATTTCGGCTGCGCTGGCGGAGAGCATCCTGTATCTGATTGGCCGGGCAGTTCTGCCTTCCATAGGACTCCCGGTTGAAGTGGACCGGCCTTTATTGCTCTCTTGGTACATGTTCACACTAACCTTACTCGAAATCTCAATGGCCACCTTCCTGATTGGCTCCTGTTTTTACAGATTCAAATTAGTCATCGGGATCTTCTCGGCCATTATATATTTTGGATTGATTGAGTTGATCTCCCTCCTGCTGCCTTCTCTGCAATTCATGGATGTATCAGCACTGTTACCGCTTCCTTCGGAGACATTCCAGCCTGGAACCTCCGTTCTTATGTGGGTTATCACTGCGCTGTTCGCGGTGACCGGCTGGCTGGTTTACCGCCGTACTGACATCCGAATGTAGATTAGATACTGCTGTTAGAAACTGTGGATGCCGTTTTTATTCAAAAGGATTATTTATCCGACGCTGCGGATAGCAAATATGCTAAGGTATATCAAAAAGCGGGCATCCCGTTTTTCTTCATCGAATCCAAGAAATCATATGTACCTTTTGTGATTGAGGATCTGTCCTATGAAGAAGTGCCGGATTTGTCACCAGACATGTATGCTTCAGGCTATTATCAGTCTGGGGATAAAGCGCAGTTCTGGGGGTACGGGCTGTACAATGACCAAGTCAATCCAGCCAATATTAAAGATGCCTATTCACAGATATTCACTACCATTGCCTCGCTTCCACAATAGCAAAAACGCCCGGATACGCATCCGGGCGTTTTTATATTCCTTTTAAAATTCTACGCAGACGGGCATATAGCACTAATCCGCATTTACAGCTCCGTCCTCGAACTCTTCAATACTCTGATTGGAGCCAATGACCACCATAATATCACCCTCATTCACATGATCATGCGCGGTAGGAGCGACGATGATCCCGTCCTCACGGTTCAGGGCAATGATGCTGCAGCCGTATCTGGCCCGGGTGTTCAGCTCCGAGAGGCTTTTGCCGTTCATGCAGGAAGGCACGGTCAGCTCGACAATTTTATAATCCTTGGAGATTTCGATATAGTCCAGAAGATTGGGCGTCACCAGCTGATGCGCCACACGAACACCCATATCCCGCTCGGGGAAAATAACCCGGTCGACCCCCAGCTTGGACAACGCCCGCCCGTGAAGAATTGTTATCGCCTTGCCAACCACCTGCTTTACACCAAGCTCCTTGAGCAGGATCGCCGCCAGTATGCTGCGCTCCATGTTATCTCCAATTGCCACAATACCGCAGTCAAAATTACGCACCCCCAGCGAACGCATAATTCCTTCATCTGTAGCATCCGCCATTACAGCATGAGTCAGCCGGCCGCTCATCTCTTCAACCCTGTCCTCCTGATGGTCAATCCCAAGCACCTCATAGCCCATGGCCATCAGTTCAAGCGCAAGGCTTGAGCCAAAACGGCCGAGACCGATTACGACAAACTGCTGTGGTTTCATAATTCGTTTAACCCCTTATCCAATTATCATTTTGCCTTCCGGATACTTATACAATGCTTTACCCTGTTTCGGGCCAAGCGCATACGCCAGGGTCAGCAGACCCAGCCTTCCGGCGAACATGGTCAGGCAGATCAGAATCTTGCCGACTTCCGTTAATTCCGGTGTCAATCCCATGCTGAGGCCCACAGTGGCGAAGGCCGAGGTCGTTTCGAACAGAATCATCAGGAAGGGGCGTCCTTCCGTGGTGGACAACACCATCGATACGGAAACAATCAGCAGTAGAGCAAGCAGCGTAATTGTCAGCGCCTTGAACACACGCTCCTGCGCCAACCGGTAGCGGAACAGCACAATATCATCACGTCCGCGCAGCATCGAAACTACCGCCCCGATCATCAGGGTGAACGTTGTTGTCTTAATCCCGCCGCCAGTCGAGCCCGGGGAAGCCCCGATAAACATCAGAATTACGATGAAAAACTGCGAAGCCTGGCGCAACCCGGCGATATCCACCGTATTGGCACCGGCGGTACGCGGCGTTACCGATTGAAAGAAGGAGGCCCAAAGTTTGCCGCCAAGGTTCAGCGGACCCAGCGTGCGTGAGTTGGTGAACTCAAAAACAAAAATGACTACTGTTCCAATCAGAATCAGCGCCGCCGTCATCGACAGGACAACCTTGGTGTGCAGCAGCAGCCTGCGGCTCTTACGGTAATCCATCAGATCCGACATGACAATAAACCCGATACCGCCGGAAACAATAAGGAACATGACGATAATATTCACAGTGGGATCATTGACGTATCCGGTCAGGCTGCGGTAGCCGCCAAAGATATCAAACCCGGCATTGTTGAACATCGAGACAGCATGAAAGATGCCATAATACAACGCACGGCCAAAAGGCATATCCACCGCCCAACGCAGCGCTAGCAGGGCCGCACAACTCGCCTCAATAATCAGTGAATAGAGCAGCACCTTGCGGATCAGCCGGACAATGCCCTCCATCGAGCTCTGATTCATGGCTTCCTGAAGAATAAGCCGGTCGCGCAGCGAAATTTTGCGTTTCAGTAAGAGTGCGAATAAGGTCGCCATCGTCATGAATCCGAGGCCGCCAATTTGAATCAGCACCAGTATGGTAATTTGTCCAAAAACGCTGAAATAGGTCCCCGTGTCTACTACCACAAGTCCGGTCACGCAGGTGGCCGACGTTGCGGTGAACAGTGCATCAATGAACCTTAGCGAGTGACCCGATGCACTTGAAATGGGCAGCATCAGAAGCAGGGTGCCGATCAGAATGACACCTGCAAAGCCTAACACCAATATTTGAGGCGGGGAAAGCTTCAAGAACCTGAATTCAGAAATTTTGGGAAACGGTGAAGCCAAACTCCTCATCCTCTCCTATTCGCTTCTGCACATGAAATAAACATACAAATTATATACGTTATTGTCCAACTTCACAAAGGCGATTTACGGCTGTGAGATTTTCCTCTTGATATTGTATGGTGTGTAGTGGTACACTTCATTCATCAAGTGTATGGCATGTATCCATACACCAATAACACCAATAACTCAGCGTTTACTTATGAGGGGAGGACCCAATGGACCCATCTATTGAGCTTTTGCCGGAGCAATTCCAAATCAACCCCTCGCTTCCGATTTACGAGCAATTTGTCGAAGCCATACAGGGACGGATTGTTAGCGGCCTTATTCCCCCCGGCTCGCGCCTGCCCTCGGTCAGAGAGCTGGCCGCCGGACGGGGAGTTAATCCGACTACCGCCGCCAGAACCTATCAGGAGCTGGAGAGGATGGGGCTGATTGTCACCTACCGCGGCCAAGGCACTTTTGTTACCCGCGAGGAAGACGTCATCGGTGAGGCGCGCAAAACCATTATGCGCAAGGCAATCCGGGAGTTCAAGGCTGTTGCCGGGACGCTCGGCATATCTGCTGAACAAATGTTGAATTTCGATAAGGAGGATTCAAATGCCAGTGAATCATAATAAGGATGCCGGGTTGTCAGCAAAAGCTCCGGCAGTAGAATGCAATAATTTAAAACTCAAGGTAAAGAAGAAAATAATACTGGACGGAATCAGCTTTCAAATTCCCCAAGGCAGCTTAACGGGCCTTCTGGGGCCTAACGGAGCAGGCAAATCCTCTCTGCTTCGCATCATATCCGGACTTACGGCAGCAGATTCCGGCTCGGCTCACATATTCGGAAAACCGGCAGGCGTTCAGTGCCTTGGCGAACTTTCCATGCTCCCGGACCGCAGCAATCTGCCCGGCTGGCTGACCGTCCGGGAGTGGCTCGGCTTTGCCGGAGGCATCTACCCGGACTGGGATGAGGCGAAAGCACAGGAACTGCTCCGTGAGCTTTCGGTCTCACCGGAATCGCAGATATCCGCGATGTCCCGTGGCGAGGAAGCCAGGCTGCAGCTACTGACCTGTCTGTCGCGCCAGGCACCGCTGGTTATACTCGACGAGCCGTTCACCGGAGTGGATCTAATCTCCAGAGAACGGATCGCTTCGGCGGTCGTGGGTGAGCTGGCGGACGGCGCCCGTACCTTCTTGATCGCAACCCATGATATCCGCGAGATGGAGCTGCTGTTTGACCGGTTGATCCTGATCGGTGAAGGCCAAATCCAGAGCATCGAAGACGTCGAATTGCTCCGCCAGTCCGGCAAATCGGTAGAATCTCGTTACAGGGAAGTGTTCGCATGACAGCGCTGAAGACGCTTGTTCAGTTGGAGTACAGCCGTTTCAGCCCTTCCAGACAGGGGAAATCTAAAAGCATTCTGATTGGCTTATCGCTGTTCTGTGTGATGGTGCTTGTCGGCATGTATCTTCCCGCCACCAGAGCAACGCAGCGTTCGCCGTTTATCTTTGCAGCACTGCTGCTATGGACCGTTACGCTGGGCCTGTCCACGCTTCACATCCTGGCATTCCAAGGTCAACAGCACAGAGAATGGTTTTTATCCTTTCCACATTCCCGGCTTACACTGCTCTATGCCAAAGTAGCCAGCCTGCTGAAGCACAGCCTGAACATCACCTTATTGGTAATGGCATCTGCAGTTGCCGTTTATGCCCTTTCCGCTCTTGCCGGCCGGTATGCCCCGCTTCCGGCTGGGGAGCTGATCTACATGCTTGCCGCCTATACGTTGTTCATCATAGCCACATTGCCTTTAGCAGTAGTCTGGGGGCTGGCAATCACCCTGCTTATGCGTGCACGAAAAGCTGCTGTGCTGCTGGTTATTCCATATAATTTACTGTGGCTGCTGCCGCTTATTTATGCCAGCCTGCTAAGCTCATCCGCTCTTGGTCTGAAAGGGGTGGAATATGCCTCTCCGAGTGCAGTGTTGATGTATGCACTTGCTCTGATTCTAATCGGATGGCCCTTCTGTTACTTCCTGATGCCGCTTATCGCCCGCAACGGACTGGGAACAATGGGGGAACTCCGATCAGCCGCTCTTCCCTCATCTGCAAATTCAAGATGGGGAAAGAACGCCAAAACAAACACATTCACCATCCGCAAAGCGCCATTCACTACTCTGTTCCGGCTCCATACCAGCCGGGTGCGCCGAATAGAAAAGCATCCAAACATACTCATCCTGAAGCTGGCAGTGCCGCTGCTCAGCATTGCAGCCGGTTATTACGGATCAACAGACGGATTAGCTATCCAGTCCGTTGCAAGGTTGCTGTTTATGCTGCCCGTTCTGTTCGGTTTCCTGTGGATGGTGAGCCGCAGCAGCATCGAACGCAAACAGCTGCCCTGGCTGCTCGGCTTCCCGCAGAGCCGGTTGGCTGTACTGCTGTCCGGAGTTGCTGCTGTATGGGTTACTGTTATGCGGATCATCATTGTTCTGGCGCTTTCCGCTTTTGCAGGGAGTATTATAGGCTTCATTACAGGCAAGATCGATCTGCACAATCTGTCTTACGCCCTGACATGGCTGCTCTTTTCATTTCTTCTTTATACACTTACGCTGACAATAACCTTTGGCCTGATGCAGGCCGAATACTATCTGATGAAATCATCGGCACTATCTTTACTTCTGCTTCCGATCGTGCTGCTGGGCACCCTGCATAGCGTCCTGATCAACAGATTTATGATCCCTAAGGAAATGCACAGCGGCTTAATGCCGGACTGGAGCCTGCTGGGCTGGATTGCGGTCATTGGCCTGCCTCTTGCGGCATGCTGTATTTTTGCGGGAGCCAAATATTATCACCTCATCTTAACTCCGCAGAAGAAGGCTGCAGCCCAAACAAAACAAGCATAAGCTTGGCAATCTTCACGTAAACGTAAAGGGACAACAGGAAATTTCCTGTAACTGCACGCCAAGTGATACTATAATAAGAAAAGCACGAAGCTTAAGGAAAAGAGCAGGATCAATTCATCACAAGGAGGCGTTTCATGAATTCCGTCGGCCAGCCCTTACAGCAGCGGCCTCTTTCCATCAAACTTATCGTATCGGGCATTCTGGGTCTTATCGTATTTATTATGTTCCAGGTAGCTCCCCAGCTCCTTTCGGGTACCAGTGGAGAAGATACCACCGTCATCAGCAAGAACGAAGCCCGTTCACATGCCGCCGCATTCGCAGCCCAGCAGCTTGGCCATACGGAGACAGTAAATGATCATTGGACCGTCGTTTATCAGACTGATTCGGACTTCTACGGATATATGTCCCGGGAGAAGCTCCTGCAGGACTACTCCAAAAACAAGCTGGATCAGCGTTATCCCTTTGACGTCTATCATGCTGTGCTTCAGGCATCCGGAGAAAAAGACGCCCAGCTCACCGTTGATCTCAATATGTACACTGGAGAGGTTGTGGCCTTTGCCCGCGGTGCCAGCATCAAATCCGAGGACGGATCCAGTTATGGAAGCGCTCCGGCTGCTGCCCGTGCAAACAGTGATTCCTCGCTTTCTCTGGATAAGAAGGAGGAGCTCGCCCGCCCGTGGCTCAAGCGATGGGGAGTAAATCCCGCCAAGCTGCAGATCGAAGCCGGCACAAATGAATACGGGCTTGTCTATACAGACCATTCGGTCAAAGTCGGAGAAACTCTGCTGCGTTATAACTTTAATTTCCAGGATGGTGAGGTTTCTTACTTCCGGGCCGGATTTTCTGCTCCCTCCTGGCATACTTCGTACGTAGAGGACCAGACCTCGCTGGCCCAAACGCTGACGCGCTTTGGCTACGGCCTGCCGACACTGGCTCTTGGCATTCTCGCCTTGATCTACAGCATTCTGAGAAGAGGCCATACTTCCTTTGTGCGCGGCATCTTCTTAAGTTTGGCCCATTTTGTAATCATGATGGTCAGCACTTACAATATGCTGCCGGAATCCGGCAGTGACAGCCCTGAAGCCCGGATAACCTCTGCCATCTTGTTTGTCATTTACGCCTTGTACAGCCTGCTGATGTCCTCCCTGCTCTACTTCTCGCTCGTTGGAGGCAACGGCTTATGGCGCAAGGAGGAAGGCCTGAATCCCTGGCCCCGCGCCAAGGAGCCGGGATACGGCAAATATGTGCTCGACAGCATGCGCACCGGTTATATCTGGGCCTTTATCCTGCTTGGTGTGCAGACAATTATGTTCATCATCTTGTCGCTCACGCTGCATAACTGGTCCACCACGGACGCCAGCCAATCTCCCTACAATATGAGATATGCCTGGCTGCTGCCGATCGTCGCTTGGCTTGCCGGCCTGTCCGAGGAAGCCGTCTACCGCCTATTCGGCATCCGGATGCTCAAAAAAATCGTCCGCAACACCTTCATCGCCTCGCTGATCACGACGCTCATTTGGGCTTTCGGCCATACACTGTATCCGATTTACCCGATCAGCTCGCGTCCGATCGAGCTGACAGTGATCGGGCTGCTGTTCAGCTATATTTTCCTGCGCTACGGCTTTATCGCCGTCATGTTCAGCCATGTCGTGTTCGACAGCATTCTGATGGGAGCCACGCTGATCTTCATGAAGGAGAGCGTAAATATAGGTGCCGGAATCGTGACACTCATCCTGCCATTCGTGGTCGGTTACATCGTGTACCGGTTCAACCCGCCGAACAAGCCGGGTCAGCCGAAACCACGGGAACCCGAAGAATCGCTTCAGCCTGCTGGCAACTTAAATTAAGCTTTCAATAATAAAATGAGGTGTTCCAACTGGCTGCCATCAGCCTGCGGAACACCTCGTTTTATCTCCTTTTAAAGAAGCGGTCATAGAGCACCAATGCAACCAATATGGTAAACACCCAAATTAGAAACTACCCCTATTGATTATGACAACATTTAATAATATATAACATTTCTGCATGATTCCCGGATTCCCCTTATCTTCGCAAACCGGTAAATTTCACTATAATCTTCAATCGTTAGGCTCAGCAATCACAGTCCTGTTTCTCCCCCCTTTCTTGGCCAGATACAGCGCCTGATCCGCCATCTCCAGCAGCGCTTCTTGCTCTGACGCATGTAAAGGATAGTGCGCTACGCCTTGAGAGACCGTTAGCCGTGTTGGAATGGGAGCCACGCTTTGTTCAAGGGCCAGCCGGACTCTTTCGGCTACATTAAAAGCTTCCGCTGGTCTTGTTTCAGCCAGCAGAATGACGAACTCTTCACCTCCGTAGCGGTAGCAGACATCACTTGGGCGAAGCGAGGATACTATAATTCCGGCAACGTGTTTCAGTACTTCGTCACCAGTAACATGGCCATAGGTGTCATTTACGAGTTTGAATCTGTCTACATCCAGTACAATGAGCGAAAACGGCAGCCCGGAGTCAATCCAATGATCCAGCTGATATTTAAGCGACCTCCTGTTCATTAAGCCCGTCAGCGCATCCGTCGCGGCCTCTTGAGTAAGCTGATCCGTCTGTTTCTGAATATCCGTTACAGCAAGCAATACGGCATCGGTCAGCAACTCTGCCTCACGGCTCCATTGCGACCTTACTTCCGGAATTACAATGTTCTCCTTGCCTATCCTGCTCACCAGATTTGCCAGATGCACAAACGGCCGGGCCAGCTTGTATGCTATGAAAATAAAGCCCATCAGCAGCATAAGAAACGGGAAGAACGAATACCCGATAATTATCCGGAGATGGCCCATCAGCTCTTGATGGATGATACTAATCGGCGATACGACCGCAATCCCCCATCCATTGGCTGGAACACTGGAGTACCCCGCAAGCACCTCAATGCCGATGGTATTAATTACTCGCTCTTTTCCGCGCTCTCCCTTCATGAGCTTCTGCACAACCTTGTTGGTGCTGATATCTCTCCCGATAAACTGCTTGTTTGGATGGTACAGCCGCTGCCCCTTGGAATCCACAATATAAAAATAAGAACCGTACTCGTCCACGTTGTTATTCCCATAAATCATAGACAGGATATTGTCCTCCTGCAGATAAAGCGTCCCGCTCAAAATACCGAGATATGTTCCGTTCCTGCTGAAAACCGGTTGACTCATAAATACGATTAACCGCTTAGTGTTTGGGGTTAGGTAAGGGGAGGAGAGATATGGTTTCTGTAGCGCCAGAGCCTCCTGACCGGCTTTGGAGGTAAGAAGCTTGCCGGCCGTTCCCACTTTTGCAGGAACTACGTTGCGGATCACCCCGTCGACATCAACTAAGGAGATGGAATTGAAGAAATTGCTGCTGTTGCGCATCAGTTCTAGATGATTATCCACTTGTTTCGGAGTCATAGCATCAAAATCAGAGAGTACACCAGCATTGTATTTCAGGCTATTGCGCATGGACAGGAATAAGGAATCCATCGTCTTAGACATTCGTTCAGCGCTGGAGTAATTCAGCTGGAGTGTCGTCTCTATCAAAGATTGTTTCTTGGACTCGTAAGAGCCAATCAGCAGAATGCTTGAGGTTAGCAAAACCACCAGCGTCACCAGGCCCGTAAGCAGCCATGTGAGACTGATTTTTTTACTAGGACACAGTCCGGCCCTTCTTACTGTAAACAAACGATAACCCTCCTCATTTCTATAAAAAACAACTAAATACATAATACATCAAATCATGACGTTATTCGATAAAAAGATGGCGCGCAAATGCCCGCCGCTGCTCGGCTCTCCCCGAGACACAACCCTTATCTGAACCCTCAAAAAAAAAAAGGCCGACCCGTAGGGGTCAGCCTGGAGTCCGCTGCAATGGAAGCGGCACGCCTACACGGACGGTTCCTCGTCCTTCAGCGCCTCAAGAATCTGCCCCGCCAGCTTTTCGCCAATGGAGAGGGGGCGGAAATCCTCAATCGAGGCCTCCTTAATTTTCTTGAGTGAGCCGAAATGCTTCAGCAGCAGCTTCCGCCGCTTATCACCGATGCCCGGAATGGAGTCCAGCTTCGAGGTGACCATCGACTTGCCGCGCTGCTCGCGGTGGAAGGTGATCGCGAAGCGGTGGACTTCATCCTGGATACGCTGCAGCAGATAGAATTCCTGGCTGTCGCGCGCCAGCGGCACCGGCTCGGCAGAGTCGCCGATCAGCAGCTGGGCGGTTTTGTGCTTGTCATCCTTGACCAGACCGCAGACGGGAATGTAAAGACCGAGCTCGTTCTGCAGGATGTCGATGGCCGAGGAGATCTGCCCCTTCCCGCCGTCGACCACAATCAGATCAGGCTGCGGCAGATCTTCCTTCAGCACCCGCTCATAACGCCGCCGGATCACCTCGCGCATCGTTTCATAGTCATCCGGCCCCTGGACCGTGCGGACCTTGTATTTGCGGTATTCCTTCCGGGCAGGCTTGCCGTCAATGAATACGACCATCGCCGACACCGGATTGGTTCCCTGAATATTCGAGTTATCGAAGGCTTCTATCCGGCTGAGCGATTCCAGACCCAGGCTCTGGCCGAGGCTGAGGGCCGCTCCAGAGGTCCGTTCCTCGTCCCGTTCAATGAGACGGAACTTCTCGTCAAGCGCCACACGGCTGTTCTGGCAGGCCATGCCGACCATCTGCTTCTTGAGCCCGCGCTGCGGCACAAGTACCTTGACGTTCAGCCATTCCTGCAAGGCTGCCGCCCCTCCGGCCGCATCCACGGTGCCGGCTGCAGCAGCTTCCGCCGCTGCGGCTTCACGCTCTTCTGCATCCTCTGCCATATCCTGCGCCGTTACCTGACCAGTCTCCGCCGCAGCTTCATCAGCGGAGGCCGCCTCGGCAACAAGCGCTGTGAACGCACCCGCACCGGTCATCCCACTGTCGCCGGAAGCCGTGGCCTGAGCCGGTTTATCCGTACTTTCCTCCAGCTTATCCGGCAGCAGGATCTCCTGCGGCAACGCCGGATTGTCGCTGTAATACTGCGTCACATAAGACATGAAGTCACTGTAAGCCTCTCCGTAGAACGGAAAAGCAGACGAATGGCGCTGAATCATTTTACCCTGCCGCATGTACAGAATCTGCACACACATCCAGCCTTTATCCACAGCATAGCCGAAGACGTCGCGGTCCTTGGTATCCGCAGTGTTAATCTTCTGCTTCTCCATCAGGGCATCGATGTGGATGATCTGGTCACGTAATTCCTTGGCCCGCTCGAAGTACAGCTCCTCTGCGGCTTCCTGCATCTTTTGCTGCAAATCCTTCTTAACCGCTTCATGGCCGCCCCCGAGAAAAGCGGCAATATTCTGTGTGATTTCCTCGTAGGCGGATTTGGGCACTTCCTTCTCGCAAGGTGCCAGGCACTGGCCCATATGATAATAGAGACAGACCTCTTTCGGCATTACTCCGCATTTGCGCAGCGGATACATCCGGTCCAGCAGCTTTTTTGTCTGATGGGCTGCGTAAGCATTCGGATAGGGTCCGAAATATTTCGCTTTATCTTTAAACACCCGGCGCGTAACCTCAAGCCGCGGATGAGCTTCATTCGTTATTTTCAAATACGGGAACGTCTTGTCGTCCTTCAAAAGCACATTGTAACGCGGCATATGCTTCTTAATCAGGTTACACTCCAGAATGAGCGCTTCCATATTGCTGGAGGTCACGATGTATTCAAAATCAACAATATTGGCGACAAGCCGCTGGGTTTTACCATTATGGCTGCCTGTAAAATAAGAGCGGACGCGGTTCTTCAGCACTTTGGCCTTGCCCACATAAATGATGGTGCCTTCTTCATTCTTCATCAGATAGCACCCGGGCAGGTCGGGCAGCAGTGCCAGCTTATTGCGGATATTATCGTTATAGTCCATGATTTCTCCCCCACCTAGACTTGGCTGCAGCTTATAAGGTAAGTTTAGCACACAAAGCGCCTCCGGATAAACCGGAGGCGCTTTGGCGATTGGGCCGAAAACGGCCCAAGTACAGCAGCATCAAATGAAATTATTGATGTTTAGCTACGATATTCTTAAGGGAATCCTTGGAGTTCAGTCCTACAACTTTATCCACGGGTTGGCCGTCTTTGAAGAAAATCAGCGTAGGAATGCTCATTACTCCAAAACGGGAAGCCGTTTCCGGATTCTCATCTACATTCAATTTAGCAATTTTAACGCTGTCTCCCAGCTCGGTGGACAATTCCTCCAGAATAGGGGCAAGCATTTTGCAAGGGCCGCACCAAGGTGCCCAGAAATCTACTACAACAGTACCTTGACCTTCCACTTCGCCGACGAAGGATTGGTCAGACACGTTCACGATAGCCATGATATTGTTCCTCCTTTAAGTTTTGCGAAGCAATATCCGCTTCTATAGCGTACGCTAGTTCGAGCGAATTCACTCCGAAATGTTAGCGGGATAAAAATGTTTCATGTAATATGATAACCAAATTACCATTTACCGACACATCAACAGTATAACATATATACAGTGCTTTTGGGAAATGTTTTAGACAATTACATTGTATAAAATCTATTTTTTGTAAGAGAAACTCATCTTTACATCTCACTGCTGAGTTCGTATACTTGAGGAAAGCGCATTAATTGTCAATGACTTCTCTCACATGTATAACTGTAACCTATTTAAGTGCAGGCATGCAACCGCAAGGAGGAGCAAGCTATGGATGTCAATGCTAAGGTCCGGGACCCGCGGGAACACTTCAATGAGGAGCCCCGCAACGATTTAGGTGATTTATTGGCCGGTTTTTTTGGAATGACGGGATTTATGACGCTTGTTTTCTTCGGAATGGTAATCGTCAAATTCATTCTCTCCGAATAGACAGGCAGGCTTTATCACACAGCGCAAACCTCCAGCCTTTCCCCACAAGGAAAACGCTGGAGGTTTGTTTGTGTCAATCCGGTTTATGGCCCAAGTGGAAACGGCTTTGCCGTCCTTTTTAAGGACGGTACCGTTTCAGCGAGAAATAGAAGGATAAGTTATCGTGTGAAACATATTTTCAAAAAAAACAGCGGCACCTTGGACTTAACGTCCCGGGCTGCCGCTGTTTGTATGTTTATTATAAAGCCGGCTCTTCGCCTTATCTGCCTGTTCCGCGCTGATTCTCCCCGTGCAGGGGAATAACCTCGACAAACGGAGCGATACGATCCATCAGCCGCTGGCCTTTGTAGAGCTCTTCGCCGTCCTTGCTGGTGAAGCTCAGATGCTTCTCCAGACCGTCCAGCGGATAATTTGAGGTATAGAAGGTAGGTTTACGGTTCATCCGGTAGTTGAGGATTGCTCCGAGCACATGGTCGCGGGCCCACGGATTCAGGTTCTCCGCACCGATGTCATCAAAGATAAGCAAATCGCAATTCTTCAGGGTATCGACGGTTTCCTTCAATTTCTGGCCGTCCAGCATGATCGACTTCAGATCCTCGATAAAATCGGGCATGTACACAATCACACCGCTATACCCTGCAACCGCCAGCTCATGGAGCAGGTAACACATCAGGAACGTTTTGCCTGTTCCGAAAGTGCCGTGCAGGTAAATCCCCTGCGAAGTAAGTCCGTTTTCTTTGATTCTTTCAATATAATCAAATATTTTATTCACGGCTGAGGCCCTGCGCGGGTCCTTGCCCATAATATCCATCTCGTCGTAACCGCCGTTCAGCACACGTTCGTCTACATAGAAGCTGCGGATCCGTTTGCGGATGCTGTCCTGATTATCCTGCGCCACCTTAAGATTGCAGGCTGTCTTGCGTTCATATAGATCCGACGAGCCGTTAACGGTCTCAACTGTAAGCTTGCTGTAGTGCCCGGGGAAATCGTTCGGACATTTCTCCAGGCCGGGACAGTTTGCACAGTGGCGGCTCTCCTCGACATATTGATATAACCGGCTCAAGTGAACCTTGAGCCGCGACTCCTCCAGCTCCGGATGCTCAGCCTGCAGCTGCTTGACCAAAGGATGGTTCAGCAGATTCTGCTCAAGATCGCGCGAACGCTGGCGCAGAGCGGAATTGTTCATCGAACGCAGCACTTCGCCCATAGACTCCATTGCCATTTCCGCACCTCGCTTTCTTTACGGCGTCTTCGAAACGCCCTTTTTCTTACTGGCCTTAATCTCGGCCGCTTTCTTCATCATCGCCGCGAATTCCTCTTCCGATACGGTTCCGGCACTGCCGTCATCAAGCACCATTGGAATTTCCGGCTTGGCGGAGCGCCCGTTCTTCGCATAAGAACGCTGGCGTGTTCCGGACGCGCCGGTGGAGCCGGATGCCGCTCCTTTGCCCTTGACCTTCGACTGGTCACGGATGTAGCGTACCGCCTTCTCGTACGTGTTCACCTGCTTCACCAGCATATTGGAGGCGATCGCCTCAACGAAATTGCGGTTCATCCGCTGATCGCCGCCCGAAGCCACCATCGTCATCAGATAGTGAATCAGCACATTGATGACTTCACCGCTGAGTTTGTAGTTCAGATCTATTTTCTCAAAAATATCCATCAGCTGGCCCGGCACCGCACCCGGAAAAAAGGTTTGCAGCAGCCGTGTATAAGGCTCGTTGCGCAGCATCATATTATATTGGTGAATATCGCATTTGGACATGAATTGCGGAGGAACCTCCACATAATATTCCATCTCAACCGACTGCTCCGGCGGAGCAATGGAATCATCGCCTTCCTCAGCCGCAGCTGAGCGCAGCGAGACTACCTTGGCCGCAGCGATCTCCCGTTTCTCCTGCCGCTTCATATCCTGGCGGAAATGCTGGCTCGCCTTGTATTGCAGCGTATCAAGAATGACCTCGCCGTCAGGCGTAAAGACCCCGTCCTCATCCAGCAGGCGGCTTAAATCCTGGGGACTCAGCTCATACTTATGGGCCACATAATTAATGACACCCATCTGGGTATGATCAAAACGCAGCTTCTCAACATGAACCCGGTTGACCGATTCCCTGGGGAACCGCAAAATAATATCGCTGTAGCCGATGGCCGGCTCGCCGCTTTCGCGCGTCCCTGGCTGGCGGACTGTAGCTACCTCGGCCAGCGCCTGCTCCAGCTCATAATCTATCACATGGGTATTCAATTGAAAGATATCATAAAAGGGCAGGGAAATATTCTCTTTGCCAATCGACCGGCGGCTCCATTCCTCCGGCTCGCGGTTCCAGAACTGCTCGCGCAGCGACAGCACAGCGAATTTGCCGATCTTGTCCCGCAGGAGCAGCGTCAAATGCTGAGTTGCAAAAAAGTCAGCCGGCGACAGCGGCGGCAGCAGCTCGTATTCATACATATAATCCTCGGTTTCCCCGACATAGATCCGGCAGGTCTGAAGCAGCCCCACCGCTTCCAGCCGGGAAGCCTGATCCACTAAATATTTGCGGCCCTTCTCATTCGGTTCAACTCCAAGCGTCATAAACAGCCTGCGCTGCTGCTCCACTGTGGAGTAGCCGATTGCTTCAGCCGGAATATGTTCAAACAGCAGCCTGTAAAGGCTGATTGCAAAGGCTCCGACCATCGGCTGATAGACCGAACCCAGCATACGTCCATCCACACTGCTTAGACCGAATTCGCGGGAAACGCAGTACCGATGATGTTCGGTGAAATGATGCAAGTTGCTCATACGCATCTGCGGATACCTCCCCCTTTTCTACACGAATTCATATAGATTTCTATTCTATCACAAAACACCCGGCCGGAAATGTAAAAAAAGAACCAAATAAGGCGCATTTCGCCGCATTATCGGCCCCTTATGAACACTTGCTGGCGATAGCGGGCAAAAAAGAAAAAAACGGCCTGAGTGCAGCCGTTTCTGTGTGATGTAAATCTTTATCAGAACATTTTATAGCCGCCAAGCCGCAGTTTCTGGATCGTCCAGCCGCTGAGCACCGCACCCGCAAGTCCGGCAATCCCCGTAAGATAATCCACAATATGAAAGGTGGACAAATGCTCCCAGAGCGTCATAGCGCTTCTATCCCAGATGGAATAAATTACGATCGGCAGAATGACAATCACGAACAGATATGCGGGAAACCAGGTGGTCTTCATTAACATATTGAGGATAAAGCCAATGCCGAACATCATGACAAAGAATAAAACGGCCAGAACCAACACAGGAATAAATCCCATCGTACCGCCATCCCCTCTCTCTATAAAGAACCGCACACTAAGCCTTAATTAATAGTAAGTTTACTAGAAAAAATGTAACGAAGCAATGAACATTATTGCAGCTCACGCTCCATTCAACTCAAATGCCGGTGTCAGGGTTTGCTCTGGGCCTCCCGCATGCGATACAATGCAAATAGATCAATCGGATCATACATAGAAGCGTATGCTTTCGAAGCTGGTTTTAAGCAAAGTTATTTCTACTTTTAAGGAGTGAGAACATGAACGAAGCCGCTTTGACACTGGAAGGCTGGTATGCACTGCATGACTTCCGCTCGCTGAACTGGACGGCCTGGACGGCTGCCGATGATGAAGAGCGTGCCGTTGCCCTGGAGGAGCTGCATGCTTTTATGCAGGAATGGGGCCCGGTTGAAGAAGCCAAGGAAGGAAGCTCCGCTGTATACGCCATTGTCGGCCAGAAGGCTGATTTCGTGATGATGTTTCTGCGCGAAAGCCTGGAAGCTTTGAATAGCCTTGAGACCGCCTTCAACAAAATCGCCTTTGCCCAATATACCACCAAGTCCTACTCTTACGTCAGTATTGTTGAACTTAGCAACTATGCTGCCGGCGGAAGCGCCGGGGATGGCAGCGATCCCATGCTGAATCCGCATGTGGCAGCCCGCCTAAAGCCGATTCTGCCGCAAGCCAAACATATCTGCTTCTATCCGATGAACAAGAAACGCGAGCTTGCTGACAACTGGTACATGCTCGATATGGAGAAACGCCGTGAGCTGATGTATTCCCATGGCCTAATCGGACGCGGTTACGCCGGCAAGGTAAAACAGATTATTACCGGCTCCGTCGGTTTTGATGATTGGGAATGGGGCGTTACACTGTTCGCCGAGGATGCGCTCCAGTTCAAGAAGCTGGTCTACGAAATGCGTTTCGATGAAGTCAGCGCCCGCTACGGCGAATTCGGCCCTTTCTATGTCGGCAATCTGCTGACTCCGGAGAGCTTCGAAGAGATGCTGAAGCTGTAATCCCCGGACAGCCGCACACTGTATTTCATATCATGGCTTTTATGCCGGGTTCATAGATACGCACAAACAGACCGCAGCCTAACCGCTGCGGTCTGTTTGTGCGTTTACTTTCCGTTACTGCCTATTTCATATACTGGAGCAGATTCACAATCATTTGTGCACTTTCGGCACGTGTACCGTTCTGCTTCGGCTCAAAGCGTCCTGCGGCACGACCCTGCAAGAGACCTAGGCGCACGGCCTCTTCAATAGCCGTCTTGGCCCATTGCGGAGCGTCTGCTGTATCGGCAAAAGCTGCCGCAGTCGAGACTGTGGTCACCTGTGTCTCCGCTGCATACCGGTAAGCGCGAATGAGCATAACTGCCATTTCCTGACGGGTAATTTCAGCTTCCGGCCCAAATGCGGAACCCGACAAACCGTTCACAATTCCGGCCTGCTGCGCCGCAGAAATTGCCTCTGCGTACCACTTGTCCGGCTGCACATCGGCAAACCCTGTAGCCGTATGCCCGCTGAGTCCCAGTGAACGCACCAGCATTGCTGTGAACTCTGCACGGGTAACCGCCCGGTTCGGATCGAACCGTTCTCTAGACACTCCCTGCACAAGCTGTTTGGCAGACAGCTGCTTCACTGCGCCGGTTGCCCAGTGCTCTGCAGGCAAATCACTAAAGCTTTTGTCGTATTGCAGAACCGCATATTTACTGAAATGGCTCACAGCTGTGCTCAGCCTGCCTTCGGTCCATCTACCGCCGGCATACTTAAGCGCCCCGTCTTCTCCAATATAGTAAATACCCAGCAGCTCTTTATTCCCCTGTGGAATTGCCTCATAAGCAATAGTAACCGGTTGTGCAAATTGCGATAAGACAAATTCCTGACCCTGCTTCGTTGTAAGGCTAAGCTTCCATTCCCTCACTTCACTTGCCGCTTCCAGCCGTGCTCCCGACATTTGCGCTGCACGGGTGATCATGGCCTGCGCGGTATCGCTGCCAACTGCTTCAGCAGCCAATGAGATAGTGCTGCCAGGGATTGCGCCTTCCGGTACCTTGCTGCTTAATTCGGCGAGCACTCCGGCAGGAATCACCACGGACAAGCCAGCCGATTGGATTCTAAGCGGAGCCTTGCCAAGCAACTCACCGGCATTCCCTGGCAGGATCAATTCCGTCCAGGCTGGATCGGCTGTAATTACAACTTCCCCTTGCGCATTCCGCTCTCCGGATAACCGGGCAGCTGCAATCTCCACGACTCCGGGTTCCAGCGTTGCCGCAGCTGTCGGAGAAGGAGCAGGGGAGATCACCGCGCCAGGTGCCGGGGGTGAACTCGGTGTTGGCGTTGGTGTTGGCGTCGGTATCGGCGTTGGTACTGGCGTCGGCTCTTGTCCGGCAGCGGTCACCACCAGCCCGTACTCTGCACTCATCCCGTTATACTCCCCACGGACTTTTACTGTTCCTGCACTTAGCGCGTGTATTTCCCCAGACTCGCTAATCTCCGCCACTTTAGGATCGGAGGTTTCGAACAGAACCCCCTTGGCCAGCTTCACAAGGCTGCCGTCACTGTACACGGCTTGAACTACCGCAACGCCCTTGCTTCCCTGTTCCAGGGTTTCCGGGCCTTCGATCTCCAGACCGGTCATAACTGGCGTACCGTCCGTTGACACCGTAAGCTTATACTGGGCGGCCAGTTCTCTGTACGTTACCGAGATCACAGTTGAACCAACAGCATGCGCCTCAACCTGTCCTCGATCGTCAACCGTGGCCACATCAGTATTCTGGCTGGAATAACTCAGCCCTTCAACTACGGCTATCCGCTTTCCGGAGGCATACACAGCTTCAGTTACCGTCTGATCGGTATCTCCCGCCCGTAATACTTGCTTGCCTTGCAGAGAGAGCGACTCCAGAGCATCCACGTCTATCTTGCTCTCCGCATATATAGCAGGGTAGCCTTCAACGGCTGCCCTTACGACTGCCGTCCCCGGCTTAAGGGCGGTCACTAATCCGTAAGTATTAACCGTTACCGTGTTCTCCGGCTGCTCGGAAACAACAGACCAATGGATTTTTACCTTGGAGGCATTGGCAGGAAGCACCTGCGCATGCAGCTGCATACTTTGTCCAGGCTCAAGCAATGCTTCCGTACGGTCCAGTGTAACGGATTCCGGAGCCACTTTGGCAATGACCAGTTGATCAATCTCCTGTCCGTCAACCGTTCGGGCAGTGACGGTAATCCCGTCATTTTTTATTTCAACCGCAGTAAAGATTTGCTCGTCCTCGTCATAAATTTTCTCCTGCCAGAACCTTTCGGTCAGCGCATAGAATTTGGGACCGGATGATCCGCCGATGACATACCGGGTGCCCTCGCCTTCGGCAACCCGCTGCCCTCCGTTCATCGGATAGGAGCGCATATAGATGTGATCATGTCCGTTCATTACGAGATCTACTTTATGCTTGTCAAATACCGGCACCCAGACCTGCTGCACCCGTTCATTGGCATAGATGCTGCCGTAAGGTCCCTGATGGAAGAAAATGATCTTCCACTTCTTGTCCGTGGCTGACAGATCCTGATCGAGCCACTGGGCCTGCTCCTTATACTCCGCCTCGCCATGCTCCGTGTTCATCACCACAAAATGGGTGTCTTTGATATCAAATGAAAAATTTGTTCCCTTAACTCCCGCCGCACCGTTCTGCGGGTTATTGAACTGGGCCAGATAATCCCCGTCACCGTTCGTGCCCATCACTTCATGGTTACCGATAATCGGCACAAGCGAAGTGTGCATTAGCTGTTCCTGTGCAGCTCCGAACCACCAGTTCCACTGCTCCTGCTCGAAGCCCTTGTCGACCATATCTCCTGCATGCACAAGCATTTCCGCATCCGGCATGTACTGGAAAGCCTGCTGCGCAGTATTCTTCCATAGCTCGAAGCCTGCCTGCGAATCCGCCTGCGAATCTCCAATGAAAAGGAACTTGGTAGCTTCACGGTCTCCACCGCTCGTTACAAATGTACCCTGGGCACTTACATTCGCCGCTCCGTCCCCCACCCGGTATACATAAGCCGTTCCCGGTTCAAGATTAGCCGCTTCCGCTTTATGCACGCGCATCGTTCCGTCGTTATTGCTGTTGTAGATGGTGCTCGCGCCTTCAATTCTGAGCACCTTGCTGTCCTCGAAGCCGGTGAACTCAGCTTGCTTGACCAATTCAACTACACTGCCCTCTGTCTGCGGCTGAGTCTGCCAGGCAAAACGCCGGCTGGTATCGGCATCCTCGCCCATGGTCACATTGATGTTGCGAGGGGCTGCCGTGCCGTCATAAGGCGCTACCTTAAACGTCATCACCGGACTATAGGCGTTGCCTTTTACCGCCTGCAGCTTGAACGTCCCTTCCGCTACAGTAGCGGACTTCGTGGTCAGCAGCCCGTCCGCACCGGATACTCCCTCTGCTTCCACACCGTCGATCAGCAGTTTAGCTCCCTGGAAGGCCGCTCCCCCCTCCATTTCACTTACCGAGAAGGAAGCCGCCAGGCCTTTGGCGATCTCATAATGATTCCAGGCCAGCTTAAGCTGCGTCATCACTGTACTTTCAAGTGAAGCACCAATGAAGCTGATCGCCGTTCCGCTGCCCTCTGTCGAGGTGACAGAGCCGGAGGTATTCTCAATGGTCAGCGGTTTGCTTAGCTGTCCTCCAAGCTGTTCCAATGTATAAGGCCCGATATAATCATTGCGGACCGTATATTGAATCTGGCCCAGAAGGTCACTGTCTTCAAGCCCTGCTTCATGGATTCGGTTCAATTTCAGCAGCACTGTACCCTTGGCCGCGTCGATAACCGGTTCGAGCTGGCCTTCTGTCAGCTTGCTGCCTGCAATTACTTTCAGATCGCGGACAGCCGCAGGGTCAAAGGCAAAAGCAACTGAACCCTCCTTCAGCTTATCCGCCTTCTCCGCCGTTATATCCACAGTGTAGGTATTCCCGGCGTATACAACCTCAGGGGTGACATATTTATAGAAGGGAGATCCCAGATTCACTGTGAAATACCATTCCTTAATCGTCTGATTGCCGCTGAGGTCGCGGATCGCAAGCTTCACCTTATGCCGGCCTTCCGCAAGCGGAAGCTTGGGCTTGTACGTAATTTGTCCCTTAGGAGGATAGAAGCCGTGCTCTACGAGCTGGTCGTCAATAAATAACCGCACTTTCGAGGCATCGATTAAAGTAGTTCCCGGATGCGCAACCGGATCGTAGCCGGCATCCTCTCCGTTCACCGAAAGGGCCGGCGTTGCCGTCTTGACCATCTCATTAGCGCCAGGATACTCATTTTTAATGACCGGCGGTGTTTGGTCTTCTTCCAAGGGGCCATAGAGGGCGCGGATATCATCCACATAAATGGCACCCTTTGTTTTTTTCAGATTGCTGGTCTCCATATAACGGACAGGCATATCCATCGACAACGGGGTTGTTTTACCTTTAGGCACCGCCACTTCGACATATTTCCAGCCTGTCCAATTCACACCGTTCACCTGATCAGTGTAATCTACCGGAACCGCCGCATTGTTGCCGTCGCGGATCTGGCCGCGCAGCCAGTGCTTCTGCCCGTCTCCATAGATCCACATACTGATTTTCTCCGGATAACCCGGTATCTGAATCCGATTCTCTGTCGACGTTGCCGCGACATAAGCTCCTGAGGTGCCTGTTTTTCCAATAAAATCATATTCCAGCTTCAGCGCCCTGTCTCCGCTGCGGATAAAGTCCTGATCTGTCACTTCCTCCAGCGTTACGCTGTTGGCTGCCGCACTGGCTGCCTTATATTTGTCGATCCCCGCTTCAAAATTCTCCAGCATAACAGGCGGCAAACCGACATTCACTTCAAAGGAGGTTTCCACACTGCCATATTTCACGTAAATCCTACCGTTTTTTCCGTTCTCATTGCTTGCCTGAAACCACCCGTTCTTATCCACCGTGCCAATTTCACCTTCCACACGCCATTCAAAGCTATGGTTGTCAGCCTGGATAGTCTGTCCGCCCCGCAGCGCCTTTACCGATAACTGAGCGGACTGGCCGGATGTGTATGTCTTGATTTCATCGGGGAATTCCAGCTCCGTCAGCGTTTCGACGACTTCAATCTCGCCTTCTCCCTGCGCATTCCCGGCTCCCGCACTAATTTTGCCTACTCCGGCTGTAGAGCCGGCAGTAAATACACCCTGTTCATTTATAGTCCCCAGAACCGGATCAACTTGCCAATTCAGCGCCCCCGTGTACGCAGCAGGGTGGCCATTTTCATCCATGCCTGCAGCAGTGAAGGTAAAGCTGGAACCTTTCAAAATCCTCTCAGCATTCGGCTGGATCGCAAGCTTCGAGGCCACAGTCAATTCAGGAGCGGTGTTGACGAGCAGCAATCCGTTGCCGGTCTGCCGTTCAAAGCCGTCCGACCCCTGATTCAGCAACTTGACTCCGTTCGTCCCCGGCATTCTCGCCACAAAGGTCGAAGATCCTCCCCCATCCAGATTCATGGCGTATACGACGCCAAGATCCTTGAGGATTTTTGCCAGTTCCTCTGTTTCCACCCCTTCGCTGAACCCGGGAGAACGGCCGTCAATTTCAAAAAGCACAACGCTGCCGTCTGCTTTCGTACCAATGGCTGTCCGCGGATGCACTCCTGCCGGCCCGACACCCGTTTGTACAACCCCGTCTTTGATTAGCGGTCCCTGCCCGCCGATTGCCAGTGCGACATCCTTCCATTCTCCCTTCAGTGCAAATGCGGCAGTGACCTCATCTCCGGGTGCCAATCCTTGCAATACGGACCTGGAGGCGCCATGCGCGGACAGCACCACCTTGCCTTGGGCAAGCGGAGTATCACCTTGGCTTGTCCGGACCTCCGATACCTTCAGCTTCAGGGTTTGTCCGCTTTTGACTTCGCCCTCAGCGATATCCAGTACGATTTCATCGCCATCAGCAGTTGATTTCGTTGAGCTGTTGTAATCCTTCGTATAGAGTACGAGCTGATCCGTATTCCGGTAACGGTTGATACTGTTCAGCGGCGTTGTTTTCCCGTTCCCCGTCACGCTCATAGACAGCTCCGGCTGTCCATAAATAGAGGTTCCATCCGCTTTTAACCCAAAAGCATATGATCCTCCGCTGTTCAGAATAACCCCCTCATCCATAAACAGGCCATTCGGAACACCGGTGGCATAGCCGGATATTTCATAGAAATCACCGTTAATGCCTGCAATTACACGGTTTCCCGGTGCATCCGCATATGTTGCCATACCTGTTACACCCTGCATTCCGTATACCTTGCCGTTTTTCGTTCCGGCCCGCAGCTGCAGGCCTGTATTCTGCGGATTGAACTCCACGGTATGTACTTTTTGCCGTCCTCTTTCATCTTTAATATCCATCCAGGTATAGATCGCACCCGGTGCCAACTCCGTCTTGCGCATATCCATAACCGTGCCGTATTCGCTGGCTGGCAGTTCAGCAATTGCGGCATTCGCCATTGCACCTGGCTGAAACATAGATAAGAGCAACAGAAAAATGATTGCCGGATTGAACTTTCGCAGATGTTTTTGCACTTCGTTATACCCTCCCAGTGGTTGTCGCATTTTGTCTAAATTTGGACAATCTCATAGGGTACATCTTATGTGCTGAACATCAGGAGAGAATAAAATAGGGTAGGTTGTATTGTTAACACTGGCATGAATCTGTTAGTGCGCAGAAAAAAAAACGAAAAGCTCCCCGTCACCGGAAGCTTTCCGTTTCATATTAGGCTTGTTGCTATTCGTCCGTGTCATCTTCCCGTAAGCTCTCCAGATATTCAGCCGTTGCCCGGTCGCGGGCCCGGCCCTTATCCTTCAGGCGTTCGATTGCCGGGAGAATGAGCACATCAATTTCCTTCTGGACATGATAAGCCAGATCATACCGGCTTTGATCCTCGAGATAGGAGCCGGCCTCAATCAGGCCGTTATAACGGTCCAGCTCTTCACGCGTCAACAGTCCGCGAACTTGCACGCTGCAGTGGCGCATCTTAAAGGAATCTTCCTTTTTTGAGCACCAGAGGGATGCCGCCGATAATGAACAGGTAACGCATATCCACAACCTTCTTCAGCTGCGCCGCGGTCCAGCCTTTGTATGTCTTATCGCCTACAACGGCAATACCTTGTCCTTTTCCAAGGGAGGCTACGGTGCCTTTGTTGCTGAAGGAGAACTTCTTCGGCTGCTGGCTGCGGATCGCCGCCACCAGGTTAAATGCGCAACATTCGCCCTGCTGCATGGCAATTTGTGCCGTCGGCGGATAAGGGCGTCCTTCCGGATTAATCATCAGGGAGCCGTCGCCAATAATAAAGATATTCTCATGTCCCGGTGCGCGCAGATATTCATCTATCTTCACACGTCCGCGCATCGCTTCAAAACCGGCAGCTTCGATCAGCCGGTTGCCGCGGATTCCGCCGGTCCAGACGATTGTGGAAGCCTTGATTTCCTCGCCGGTTGCGAGAATAACGCCATTCGGCAGACATTCCTTAATAGCTACTCCGATCTTGAAGGTTACCCCCTTCTTCGTAAGCACCGTCATCGCATGCTCAACCAGCTCAGGGGCAAAGCCCGGCAGCGCCGTCGGTGCCGCTTCCACGTTGTAGATATTCACCATACTAGGATCTACATCATATTCTTTGCACAGCGCAGGGATACGGTCAGCCAGCTCAGCTACAAATTCGATGCCGCTGAAACCCGCGCCGCCCACAACGAAATTGATATGCTCCTGTGCATTGTTCTCATTCTTGTATTTGGCAAATTGATATTCGATATGCTCGCGGATCAGCCGTACCGAATTGATGCTGCGAATAGTAAGAGCATATTTATCAAGTCCCGGAATGCCGAACGTTTCAGGCTCGCCGCCTAGCGCGATCACAAGGTAATCATACGAGAGCGTACCGTCCTCGAGAATGACTTTTTTCTGTTGGGTACGGATTTCCTGCACGGAAGATTTCACGAGATCAATCTTGAATTCATCAATCAGTTTGGAGATAGATACGCGTGTATGTTCAATGCTGTCCGTTCCCGCAGCAGGCATATGCAGGTGGGTAGTGAAATAGTGATACTCATGTCGGTTAACTAGCGTCACATCGGCTTCATTGTAATTCAAAGCCTTTTGCAGCCGCTGGGCAGTTAAAATACCTCCATATCCCGCGCCTAGGATAACGATTTTTGGAATACTGCTCATGTTCCGGCTCCTTCCAACAGGTAAATCTGTCTATGTGTTATTTTTTGTAAAAATATTTAGCGTTCTTTTGTGAATTTATACACTTAAATTCAGAAGAATTTCCAATTAAACTTAAAGGATTTCTAAAATAACCATATCCATTGTAAACCTTAGTACCGTTTTAATCAAATATTATCATGCGAAAAAACGTCACAATTTTCAGGTCATTTAAAGCCTTTGCAGGGTGGTCCCACAATGTTTATAATGAGTAAGTACACTAGTATGGCAAATTGAATATATCAACTCGGAGGTGTAATATTACGTGACATTAGAGCAATCCGGCGTTCCTATGAGCGACCTTCTAATTATAGGCGGCGGTCCGGCCGGCATGTTTGCTGCCTTCTACGGCGGAATGCGTCAGGCATCAGTAACCCTTATTGAAAGTATGCCCCAATTGGGAGGGCAGCTCGCTGCTCTTTATCCCGAAAAATATATTTACGATGTGGCAGGATTCCCCAAAGTTACCGGACAGGAACTGGTTGACAACCTTTCACGGCAAATGGACCTGTTCCAGTCTAACATCTGTTTGGAAGAAAAGGTCGTATCTGTCGAGAAACGTGACGAACGCCATTTCGTCGTCACTACCGATAAAGCGGAATACCATAGCAAGGCTGTCATCATTACCGCCGGCGTAGGCGCGTTTGAACCGCGTCGCCTGGAGGTAGCAGATGCACAGCGTTTTGAGAAAGCCAATCTGCATTATTTTGTAAACGATTTGAATGCATTCAAAGGCAAGAAGGTGCTGATCAGCGGCGGCGGGGATTCCGCAGTGGACTGGGCACTTATGCTGGAACCGATCGCCGAGCAGGTAACCCTGATTCACCGCCGCGATAAATTCCGCGCCCACGAGCACAGTGTAGAGAATCTCATGGCCTCCAAGGTGAAGGTAATTACCCCTTCGGAGATCACAGAGCTGCATGGTGAAGAATTTATTACCAAGGTCACCTTGTCCCATATTAAGACCAAAGAAACACAGGAAATTGAAGTCGACAGCGTAATCGTCAATTTCGGCTTCGTTTCTTCTCTTGGACCTATCGCTGAATGGGGCATTAACATTGAGAGCAACTCCATCGTTGTTGACTCGCATATGGAAACAAGCATTCCGGGAATCTTCGCTGCCGGCGATATTACCACCTATCCGGGCAAGCTGAAGCTGATCGCTGTAGGATTCGGCGAGGCGCCTACCGCTGTGAACAATGCCAAGGTATATATCGACCCTGAAGCCAAGCTTTCACCGGGACATAGCAGCAATCTTAAGCTTTAAGCCAACTGCCAATACTTTCACAATAAAAGGGTATCCTTTCAGGTTGATTCCACTTCAACTTGAAAAGATACCCTATTTAGTGCCGCTTGCGGTTAAAGATAAGCAGCTGCTGCAGAAATAGTCTATGATCTTTAATGTAGAACCGCATGTACTGGAGAGTGTAAGTTCCGTTTGCGAATTTCAGCGAGTAAAAGAGCGATGAAATCATGCTCTAATTGGAGCTCTATAGCTCTCTGATAAGAGTCCAACAACATCTCATCCGACAATTCAACCATAACGTTCACCTACCTTTCCTTTATTTGGATCTGAATCTATCATAGCAAACTATCATTTTTCGAACAAGCGTTCTCATTATCCACAGCCAGCTGTGGAAATCCTGTGCATAATATGTGAGTAAGGGTTGCGAAGGCCCATGCTCCGCAGTGGAATATGGGGATAATAGTTATGCACAGGAACAAACCACAGAATATTCTGCAAAAATATTTTCGTCATGTTCAAATATTTAACATTTATTACCTCATATTACCTCGTAAGCGGCATAACTAAACGCTATTCTATCTTATTACTATTACTATCGTCAATTCTTAAAATAGTGTTTAATTATTGTGGTCTTGTATTTACTTCCAGAATCCAGATTTTCCCGGAGTTATCTATAGCATAATCAAATCCCAACTCGCCTATTCCCGGAAAATGACGTTCCATCAGCTCTGTACATACTAAGGTTAGTCGCCGCATCTCTGCTTTTTTGGTGGCCGTTCTGTTACGGGGCAACGATTTTCTCAGCCCTTCACGGCAGCTCATCATCGTTCCGCCCTTGCATAGGTTGGTTACGAACAGCCCCGGACGAGCTAATCTTCCCACCATGGAGCGAAACTCCCAACGGGCTCCGTTCTTTACTACCTTAACCCGGTAATCAATCGGGCGCCCGGCAATCCGGGCCAGTGAGATGCCCTGCTGCATCAAATATTTCCGTCTTACCTTCACACGCTCGAGCGCCTGCCTCATGGAAGAGAAATCCCCGTACACGCGTGTTTTGTCCATATATGTGAAGCCGTATCCACGCCCGTCCAGAAACACTTTAATTACTCCGTAACCCCCGCCGCCTACGACAGGTTTAATCACAACATTCCCATAACTTCTCAGCATTTTCAGCAGCCCGGCAGCACTGTATTCCCTTGTTCTCGGAATGTAACCGGCAACCCGCGCATCGCTAAGCAGCGCTTCGGTCTTCAGCCATTTGCTGGCCAGTTGTCTTCCCGCCATTTTAATCCCGCTCCTTTCGCATTCCCAGCCTACCCTATACATTACTCAGGAGCAGCCCCGCCTTCCTGTATGATTGTCCGTGTAAGAAGGCGTTCACAGCAAAAAAGGGCATATGGCTCCGGGGCCGTATGTCCTGGGACTTTATCCGCACTGCGCTATATTCATCCGCATCATCCGACAATCATTTTTTCGACGGCAACAGCGCGGTTATTTTGACGATTCAATAGAAATGATTCGATGTAGAGCCTCCGCAGACTAACTGGAATAATCTTAAAATTCATTGTATTATTGCGGTAAGAGGAGGGATCCTTAGTGGCACAATTGTTCGAGGTATTGTATTGGGTGGCTATGATTGGTATGTCTGTTGTCTTGGCGGGTACCACCATCCTTGTCTGCGCGCTCGGCTTCAAGTTTATAAAAGACCGCCGCAGAGTGCTTGGCGCCAGTTGTATCGCCTTCTCCATGGGAGCCGCCGCTTTAATCGTGTTTATGATTAACTTCAAGTTTATCCTTCCGGCCTGATTGCGGCGATCGTTTCACTCCTTCATTGCAGATACTATACTCTATGAAGGAGTGAGAGGATGGCTTGTGCAGATGGACAGCTTCATTCGCTGAGATCTATTAACTACTTATATATATAAGTTGAACTTTAGACTTACCAAGCCGGCATAGAACGCAACTGCGGTGAATATTTGGACTTCCGGCCGCTGTTGTCTTCGGATTTCTTGATTTTAACCGCTATTTAGCGGTAGAAATCCGAAGACAAAGGCGGACACTACCGTTCCTCCAGTTCCAAAATTCCCCTCCGCTGCTTTTGCCTCTAGGTAGTTCTTTAGTTCAACTTATATAGAAGCAATTGCTATGACGGGCAGGTAATAGGCAATATCGCTGTAAAAGAGGGTTCCTCCCTATTCCCGTACTTTACGGCCCGATCAGCTTCCTTTTAAAGACAACAATGACATCTTTGGAAGCCCCCTGCGCCTGGCTGGTGTCAAAACAGGATACAAGCTCCCAGCCCTCCTTACCATAAAAATTCAGCTCCTCCTGAAATTCCGAATTATCAACTCTGCCGCCCCAAAATCCGCCGGTCTTAAATTTAATTGTTTTGTATTCCCATCGCTCCATGTGGCCGCTCCTTTCTTACTGCCCCCAATACCGGGAATTAAAGCAATAACCTATCTCTCCCTGGCCCTGCTCAGGCGTATAGATTCCGCAGCCGCCAATCAGCTGATTGGTCTCTTTCAGAACCACTGCAAATTCAAAAACTTTACGCGGTTCCTGATGCTGCTGGCTGATTGTTAAATGAAGATAGGCTCTTGTTTCCTCTTCCGTATTGGGCCCCCACATCATATGCTCTACTACCCTTGGGTCCGATGCGTAGCTGTGAACCGCTGCAAAATCCCCGGGCGAAAACTCCCTGATCATCAGCCGTTGTGTTTCAATGATCAATTCAGATCACTTCCTTAATATCAATAGTAATGTGCCGTATGGTTCATTTATGCTCCAGTATATCAGGCACACTAAATATTGGAAATACAAAAAGACTCCAAGGCGATTAACCTTGAAGTCTCATTCTGCACGTCATGAAGGGTGTTACAAACGTTTCTCTGGAGATTTGCGAAAAGTACGTTTTAGCAAAAGCACCAAGAAAACCAGTACAAAAACAATAAAAAAAGCTGTCAGGAAAAGTCCTGTGCCTACCCAAAAGCCGTAATCAAAAAGGCCTGCAACATCTTCCGGTGTGAAGATAAGATTGATTACTGTTGGAATAGTTATAAATATCAAAGCGTATATTAACGCCTCTTTCAGTATCTTTGACACTAAACGGCCCTTCCCATTCAGCAAGGCTCAGCTGCAGGCTTGCCGGCATCGTCCTTCGTACGGAAGGAGGAACCGCAGCCGCAGGTGGCGGTGGCATTCGGGTTATTAATGGTGAACCCGCCGGTCATGCCGGATTCTTCGAAGTCAATCTCAAGACCGTTGAGATAACGGATGTCGTCTTTACTTACAACTACCTTGAGATCAGCGACATCCAGGTAGACATCCTGCTCGCTCTCGTTATCGTCAAAGCCCATGGCGTAGGAGAACCCGCTGCAGCCCCCCGGTGTTACGCCAAGGCGAAGGAACATGTTGGGCAGCTCCTGCTCAGCCAGCATTGTCTTGAGTTGTTCTGCCGCTGTTTCACTAATTGTAATCATGATCTCAACCTCCTGAAAGTTTGTTAGCCTATCTGCTTCTTATGCTATGACAGCCTTCCGGCCAAAAGTAATTTTCTATATTAAATTAAGTATACCCCACTCTTCCCATGCCCTCAAGTCATATCTGCTGCTTTGGATACGATTTATCCGCTCTATACTTCAAGTCTCAGCGGTTGCTCACCCTTGGAGAGAGGTTTATAATAGGGGAAGCGATATACGTAAAAATTCGGAAAATTGTCACGGAGGCCATCAAAGCCTCCATTTTTTACGCTGGACATCACGTGTTTTAGCAATTTTCGGTTACGATTCTGCGGGTGCATTCACCTCGCCAAACCTTCAGGAGGAAATCATATGTCTACTCTTATCACACCCCACACAGACGCCAGAATGGCGAACATTATCGAAAAGGTTCGCGGCGGAGAACGATTAAATTTGGAAGACGGCGTTTATTTATATGAGAGCAACGATTTGCTCACGATCGGCCAGCTGGCTAATGAAGTCAACCAGCGCAAGAATGGAAACAAGGTATATTTTATCGAAAATATGAGCCTTTATTTCACCAATGTTTGCGAATCCCACTGTGCATTCTGCAATTTCCGCAAGGATGACGGAGAAGAAGGCGCTTATACCCTTTCCGGTCAGGAAATGGTGCAATATGTCGAACAGCATATTCATCCCGGCGTACGCGAATTCCATATTGTCGGCGGCCATAATGATAAGGTGCCCTTCCAATATTACGTTGATTCGCTGAAAGCTCTGCATGAGCGGTTTCCTGAAGTTACCTTAAAAGCCTATACTGCGGCGGAAATTGACTTTTTCACCCGGATCAGCGGACTCAGCATCCGTGAAGTACTGGAGCAGCTGCGCGCAGCCGGACTCCAATCGCTTACCGGAGGCGGAGCTGAAATTCTCTCTGATCAATACCGTAAAAAAATGCGCGTTGATAAAGCAAACGTCGAAGAGTATCTGGAAGTGCACCGGGTTGCCCATCAGATGGGCATGAAGACGCACACCACCATGCTCTACGGCTCCATCGAATCCCACGAGGACCGCATCCGCCATATGCTGCAAATCCGCGAGCTGCAGGATGAAACGAACGGATTTATGGTATTTATCCCGTTGTCCATGCAGCCCAAGAACAAAAACGCCGGGATTATGCGCCGCAACTCCGCGTACGAAGATCTTAAGACAATTGCGATCAGCCGTTTGATGCTGGATAATATTGACCATATTAAAGCTTACTTCATTAATATTGGCGCGCAGCTGACTCAGGTTGCCCTAAGCTTTGGAGCTTCCGACGTGCATGGCACGATCTTAAAAGAACGGATCAGTCACGCCGCAGGTGCTTTAACTCCTGAAGGTCTGACACGCGAAGAATTGATCTGGCTCGTAAAAGGCGCCGGACGGATTCCGGTTGAACGGGATACCTTCTACAATGAAATCAAGGTTTACGAATAATTAAACGACTGAGTTAGCCGGAATTATCCTTCGCTGCTGCAAAAACCATATTTGAGCACTACTCGAAAGGAAGATCGGTCTGCATGAGAACACTACTCGTCCTGGGTGGCGGCTACGGCGGCCTTGCCCTTATCCAAGAACTGCTCAACAACCATCTCCCTCATGATATGGAGATCGTCCTAATCGACCGGATGCCTTATCAGGGAATCAAGACAGAGTATTATGCGCTTGCTGCAGGGACGGTGAACGATTACCATTTACGCATCCAGTTTCCCGTGCATCCGCGTCTGACCGTCAGATATGGTGAAGTAGGCTCCATTGATCTGGAGAGCAGAATGATATTCATGGAGACCGGCGAGCCGGTTTCCTATGATATCCTGGCGATCGCTCTCGGCTGTACAGATAATTATCATGGCATTCAAGGAGCAGAGCAATATACCTGCAGTATCCAGAGCTTCTCGGAAACGCGGGAAACGTATCGGCGGCTGAATGATGTGAAGCCTTATGGAACAGTTAATATTGTAGGCGGGGGATTAAGCGGAGTGGAAATTGCCGCAGAGCTGCGTGAAAGCCGTCCTGACCTGAATATTTCTATACTGGATCGCGGGGAACGCGTGCTGTCGGCTTTTCCGGCGAAGCTGTCCAAGTATGTGGAAGAATGGTTCAGCGAACACCATGTCGAAACACTGGGCAAAATTTCCGTATCTCATGTAGAAAAGGATGCCATCTATAATGGCACCCAGGCTATTCCTGCTGATGTTACTGTATGGACCGCCGGAATCCAGCCGGTCCGGGTAGTCCAGCAGCTCGAAGTAGCGAAAGACCGCAGTGGCCGGATCATGCTGGACCAATATTACAATATAGCGGATTATCCGGAAGTGTACGTGCTCGGTGACTGCGCCAGCCTTCCGTTCGCTCCAAGTGCTCAGGCAGCCGGAGCGCAAGGGGAACAGGTAGCACATGTCCTTCAGGCGCTGTGGCGTGGCGAAACGCCGAAGCTCCATGCGATCAAGCTAAAGGGAACGCTTGGTTCCCTGGGCAAACATGCCGGTTTCGGGCTGATGGGCCGCCGCTCCGTCATGGGACGTGTCCCCCGTCTGCTGAAAAGCGGCGTACTGTGGATGTCCAAACGGCCTTTGGGTTAAGTTAAGGTAGGCCAAGGATAGGACTAGCCCTTGGCTAGTCCAGTTCCAGATTGTCCCATGCTTCCTGTTCCTTAATTGCGGCCTCGATGGCTGCTTCCAGTTCCTCCGGAGAAGCTGCTTCAATAATTTCGCCGTCAACCATGGCGAATGGCTGCAGGTAGCACTCGCCGCAGTTGTTCAGACAACCGTATTCAATGACATCGTATTCCGGATTTTGTTCCAGCTTTTTTTTCAGCGGTTCCGTGCCATGGCCAATATTACTGGCACAAAATTCAATAATTGGTCTCATGATGCTCTCCCTATTCTGCACTAACCATTTTATTTTTTAACTTTTTGTACTATAATGAACTTACGAAAGGAGTGATTGAGAAATGAGTGAGAATGTACAAAGCACCACCATGTATGATGAAGTACTGGAAGTGCTCGATAAACTTCGTCCGTTCCTGCAGCGCGATGGCGGTGACGTCGAACTGATCGATGTTGAAGACGGCATTGTTAAGTTGAAGCTTATGGGTGCCTGCGGCAGTTGCCCCAGCTCCACGATCACGTTGAAAGCCGGGATCGAACGCGCCCTCCTTGAAGAAGTAGAAGGCGTAGAAGAAGTTGTTCAAGTATTCTAATCCCGTTTGATACCGATCCCGGATCTTCTGAGAAGAAGACCCGGGATTTTTTTGAACTATAAGAATTTATAGGCTTCACACTACGGCGAAGCCGTTTCCACTTGTTATATGTATTATAGAGGATTTCACATTTCGCAACAACCGGAGTGCTAAAAACCCCGCATGCCTATTTCTGGCATGCGGGGTTTTCCGTCGTTGTAATTCTGTTAAGTCAGCTAAGGCAGCAGCTTAAAATGCAGGGATAATCGCACCTTCGTATTTCTCTTCGATAAATGCTTTAGCTTCCGCAGAGTTCAGAGCTGCAGCCAGCTTCTGGATAGCATCGGAATCCTTGTTATCAGGACGCGATACCAGCAGGTTGGCGTAAGGGGAATCTGCTCCTTCAATGAACAATGCATCTTTGGTTGGAACAAGGCCGGCTTCAAGTGCAAAGTTGGTGTTGATCAGAGCAATATCGACTTCATCAAGCTGGCGTGGCAGCATTGCTGCATCCAATTCAATGATCTCAAGGTTCTTTTTGTTTTCGGTAATATCCGCTTTGGTGGAAGTGATATTAGTGTCGTCTTTCAAGGTGATCAGGCCGTTTTTGGCCAGCAGGATCAGTGCGCGTCCACCGTTGGTGGCATCGTTCGGAATGGCTACTTTCGCGCCGTCAGCCAGTTCATCAATCGATTTGATTTTTTTGGAATAAGCGCCGAAGGGTTCAACGTGAACAGCAGTTACCGATACCAGATCCGAGCCGTTCTTTTTGTTCTGGTCATCAAGGTAAGGCTTGTGCTGGAAGAAGTTCGCATCCAGTGCCTTTTCGGCAAGCTGTGTGTTCGGCAGGATATAGTCTGTAAATTCTTTGATCTCCAGCTTGATGCCTTGTGCTTCAAGCAGCGGAGCGATAGCCTTGAGAATTTCAGCATGCGGCACAGGAGATGCGCCGACCACGAGGGTTACAGGTTCTGCAGCCGGTTCGGTCGTTGGCTCTGCAGAAGCATCTGTTGTTGGTGCATTCGTTGCGGCGGAATTGGCCACGTTATTGGTATTGTTATTGTTGCCGCAAGCAGCCAGCACCAATACCAAGGTCAAGCTGAAAAATGTGAGCAGTACTTTCTTCATCTGTAAATCCCCCTTTAATAAATGTATGAATAAGGCTATATATGGACGTACCTTATTTCCGGGTAAAAAATCTAACCAGCCGGTCTCCGGCCATTTGCAGCAGCTGAACTAGTATAACCATCAGCACTACGGAGATAATCATAACTTCTTTCTCATACCGGTAATAACCGTAGCGGATTGCCAGGTCACCAAGACCGCCGCCGCCGATCATCCCCGACATCGCGGTGTAGGAAACGAGCGTAACGAGAGTGATGGTCACTCCAGCAAGCAAGCCTGGACGAGCCTCGGGCAAAAGTACACGCATAACGATCTGCCCTGTAGAAGCTCCCATTCCTTGTGCTGCTTCAATCACGCCCCGGTCAACCTCACGCAGTGCCGTCTCCACCAGTCTGGCAAAAAACGGAGCCGCACCGATGACCAGCGCCGGAATCGTACCGAGCACACCTATCGAAGTCCCCATAATCGACTTGCTGAAAGGAATCAATGCTACCATTAGAATGAGAAATGGAACGGAACGCAGGATGTTTACAAGTAGTGATAATACCGAGTAAATAACCCTGATAACAATGTTATTTGATCTTCCCCATAAATATAACACAATTCCGAGTGGTAAACCAAGAATAATTGTGAATATTCCGGAAAATGCCAACATTTTTAGTGTAGCCACTGTAGCATCAAGCATTTCTTCCCAATTAATCGTATTAAAATTCAAGCCGCCCACTATGAAATCACCTCCACATCAAGCCCCTGCGCCGTTAACTCGGCGATTGTGGCTTCAACCGCTTCAGGAGACCCTTCAAAACGGACAATCAGCTGGCCATAAGGCACATCTTTAATTGTGGAGATTGTCCCCTGTAAAATCGCAAAGTTGACCCCGGTGCCGCGGGCCACATGGGACAAGGTAGACTCGTACGTTTTTTGTCCCAAAAAGGTAATCTTGACGGCCTTGCCGAAATCACCGTTCACTGCATCAATGGCCGCCCGAAGAGGCCCGTCCTGCTGAGTTTCACTACGGATAAACTCCTTGGTTACTTCATGCTTGGGCTTCAGGAATACCTCTGCGACATCCCCCTGCTCGATAATACCGCCGCCATGAATGACTGCGACCCGGTCACAGATGCTCTGTATGACATGCATTTCATGCGTAATCAGCACAATCGTCAGATTAAATCGCTTGTTGATATCGAGCAGCAGACGCAGGATGGAATCCGTTGTCTGCGGATCCAGCGCCGAGGTCGCTTCGTCGCATAGCAGCACATCGGGATCACTAGCCAAGGCACGGGCCACGCCCACCCGCTGCTTCTGTCCACCGGACAGCTGGGCAGGATATTTGTTCAGATGTTGTTCGAGACCAACCAGTGTTATCAGTTCCTTCACTTTATGGTCAATTTCTTTTCCCGGAGTGCCCATCAGCCGCAGCGGAAAAGCGATATTATCGTATACTGTAGCCGAAGTGAGCAAATTGAAATGCTGAAAAATCATTCCGATTTTACGCCGCTGCACCTGCAATTGCCTCTGATTCAGCGCCGTCAGATCCACACCGTTCACCCATACCTCACCCTCTGTCGGACGCTCCAGCAGGTTAATGCAGCGAATTAGGGTGCTTTTTCCCGCTCCAGAATGGCCGATTACTCCAAAAACCTCACCTTTTTTGATGGACAGGTTCAGATCCCAGAGCGCTGTAGCGGCCTTGCTGCCTTTTCCGTAGACCTTGGTTAAACCTTTTAGCTCTATCAATTGCTGTCCCCCCTCTCTTTATTTCTATTTCTATAACATCAAAAAGACCTCTTACGATCGATTGCAGATCGCAAGAGGCCCTGTGCGTTTATTAACAATGCCTTCTCATCTGCCAAAGACCGCAAACCGCGCGGTATTGTAGGAATTAGCACCATGACATTCATCTAAAACGCGGGTTGACGCGTATTACACAAATCGGTTGCCGGGCTTCATCGGGCCTATCCCTCCGCCGCTCTCGATAAGATTATGATATGAAATTAGTTGCCGTTCTCTGTGAGAAACGAATGCATGCCTAAGTATAGTAATTTTCAGGTTTTTTGTCAAAGGGAAAGTTTTACTTGGAGCCGTCCCCTGCTTTCAAGGCTGCCGCGTTTTTACGCCACTGTTCATTGCTGTAACGGAACGAAGCGCTTAAAGATTTGCACACCATCTCAAGGCACTGCTTCAAATCCTCCAGATGACTGTCCAAATCTTCAAGCTGAATTTTATCATGCAGACCTTGATGTCTTTGCCAGAGATCATCCTGCATTTCCGCATTCATATAATGAATTTCGGCGTTGCGGCGTTTGCGCAGATTCTGCAGCGGCTCCCGGTAAGAGTTCTTGATATTCTCCAGTTCTTCCGCCAGCGACGCATGCGCTTTGAGCAATTGAAATTGCCGCAGCACGGTGAAATATGAGAAATGGGCTTTGACCTTGGTCGTGTTGAGATTATACAGACTGTTCAATACAGTTCCAAGCTTGTCCAGCAGTGAGAAGACACGAATAAAGCCGTTTTTATAAAAATAAACATAACGGGCATAATCGCCCTGCTCGATCACCGTCATATCATCCATATAACCGGCAACAACCAATTTCCGGTAAAAGGCTGCCGCGAACCAGCTTTGCTCCAACTCGTCCAGGGAGGAAATCAGCCCGCGCGTCCATATCTCCAGCTTGCGGTATTCATGGTCGTGGTCCTCATGCGCGTTCATTTCCTTGCGCAGCATCGCTGCAAGCTTCGCCATGTTATCCATGGCTTCAGCCAGTACACCGCCGTTCTCGCGCGGCGGTTCTCCCAGTAATATCCGCAGCATGTTTTGTCCTCCTTAAAGTTTTGTAAGCATTACATCCTGAATCTACTTCGTACAAAACTCGCTTCGGAAGCATTCGCTTAGTTTTGTGAGCAATTCTTCCTGATTCTTCTTCGTACAAAACTAATTTCGGAAGCATTAACTTAGTTTTGTGAGCATCGGGAAATAGTTCTTCCAGTTTTGGTCGACCACCTTCACAATATCCCCGCACTGTTCCAGCTCATCCGGATAATCAGGCTTCATGCGGGCGTCGATAACAATTGGCAGCTTATAGCCAATGTGATGGCGGTTAACCTTGGATTCTGCGTAAATATCGCTCGCCGGATTAAACCGGGTGAACACAGTCCACAGAAAGGAGGTTTGCGTCTGAGCGGTTTCAGCGGCGTGATCCACCAGTATGACAAGCGGCCATTCCGTTTCGTTCTGGCGCAGTTCGGCGATCAGTCTCAGCGGAAGCTCAGGGTCGTCTATATAGGATGCACCCGATACCGTTAAACATCCTCCGCAATAAGGAACAACGCCGGTAATTCCGGGAAGCACTCCCTCATTATAGGTACGGGGAAGCACCCGAACCGGGGATCCGATGCCCATCATTACGCCTTTACTGCCGCGGTTCAGCTTGTGTCCGGTATAATCCGAGGTATCTTGAGCCGTATTATTCAGCACAACCAGATCAGTTTGCGGATCGAAACGCTCCAGTACCGTTTCCAGCAGCTTGGGGAAATCGCAAAGATCCACCGGTTCATTCGTCAGCAGCAGAAATTTGGTCAAAGACAGCTGGCCTTCTCCCAGAATGCGGAAAGCCGATGCCAGCGCTTCGCGCGAATAGCTTTCGCGCACAACGGCGGATGCCAGCGAATGCGAGCCGGCTTCGGTATAAGACCACAGTGCCTTGACTGACGGCATCAGCAGCGGATAGGCCGGGGATAGGAGGCGCTGAAGAAAATCCTTCAAATAATAATCCTCCTGGCGGGGTTTGCCGGCAATCGTTGCCGGATAAATCGCATCCTTGCGGTGCCACATCCGCTGAACATGCAGGACAGGGAAATCATACTGCCGGGAATAATATCCATAGGGATCTCCGAAAGGTCCCTCCGGGCGACGTTCCAGCGGCGTTACAAGACCGCGGATGGCGAATTCGGATTCAGCGGGAATCCGGTGTCCACCCATGGGATCCTTAACCATGGGCAGCCGACGGCCCAGCATTAGCGAAGCCAGCAGCAGTTCAGGCAGCCGCTCCGGCAGGGGAGCAATGGCTGCGGCAATCAGCGCCGGCGGGCCGCCGAGAAATACGGAGACTGGCAGAGACTCGCCGAGCAGTTCAGCCTCACGGTGATGAAAACCGCCGCCTTTATGGATTTGCCAATGGACACCTGTTGTATTGTCATCATAAATTTGCACACGGTACATTCCAAGGTTACGGTTCAACGGATTGGTAATACTCTCGGTATATACTAACGGAAGGGTGATCAGCGGCCCGCCATCCTCGTGCCAGCTTGTGATTCTGGGCAATTCCTGCAGCGGGTCGGTACTGCGGCATATGCCCAGCACAGGCGCTTCACCCTGCGGCACATCTTTGACGCCGACCTTGAGCAGATCATACAGCAGGCCTTTTTCTTTCCATATCGCCGAGGGGGTGGGCGGCAGCAAAGTTTCCACCGCCCCCGTCAGCGACTTCATCAGCTGCTCGGGCCGGGTCCCAAATGCCTGGTTTACCCTGCGGACCGTCCCGAATAAATTTGTCGCGACCGGAAAAGGGGTTCCTTTTACATGGGTAAAGAGCAATGCCGGCCCTTCTTCCCGTACCACACGCCGATGAATCTCCGCCAGTTCGAGATAGGGGTCCACCGGAGTATCAATCACAGCGAGATCCTTATCCTTTCTCAACTGCTCGATCCATTGACGCAAATTATCGTATCCCACTTTATTGTTCCTCCTCAAACCTGGCTGAGTGCCCAAAGTCTGATTGGCAGTCTTACTGAGAACTAACGATACAGGACAGACGAACATTTCCCCTGCATTTAGTTTGATTTATTCTTTCTGCTCAGCTGCCATACACGCACACTCATGTAGCACAAGACTCCGAACAGTCCAGCAATCAGTAAAATATGGGCCAGCGCAGCAAATATGTACAATTGTTCGTTATACAGCGTATGCACCACAGCCGCACCGCTGAGTACCTGCAGCAGGCAGAGCACAACCGCGGCAACGCCCAGAGCCCTCAGCTCAGGCCATGCTCTGTGTTTCCAATAGGCTAAATGTCCAAGCAGTGCGATCAGAACAAACAGCAGTGCCGCCGCAACCCGGTGTACAAACACTATGCCTACACCACCAGACAGCTCGGGAATCCATTCCCCATTGCAGAGCGGCCAGCCGGAGCAGCCTCCCTGTGAATCCGTGTGGCTAACATAAGCTCCGATATAAACGACAATATATGAATATAACGCCGTAAACCACGTTAAGTTGCGGAACCCCCGGCTTACCCCTTGCCCGTAAGCCTCCTCTACGGCTCTAGATTCATGCTCGCGCTTCGTACCCAGCGCGAGCATGAGTGAGCTGGCGAAAGCTATTAAAGAGAAGCCCATATGCAGCGCCATCACCGCAGCTGACTGCGCTTGCATGACCGCAAGCGCTCCCATTCCACCCTGTACCACTACAAAAAAAAGTGTCAGCCCAGCATAAACAAGCAGTTCCTTCTGTCTGCGGGCATAACGCCAAAAAGCAAACATCGATATTAACGACACCAAACCCGCCAACCCACTGAACAAGCGGTGGGTGTACTCGATCATTGATCCCACGGTATAGGCTGGAATCAGCTTTCCGTGGCAGAGCGGCCAATCATGTCCGCACTCCAGTCCCGATCCCGTCTTCGTGACCACAGCGCCTCCAAGCAAGGCGAAAAACATTGTGAGGCAAGTGATGTAGCTAAGCGTTTTCAATTGATTTGTCGTCAATAGGATCACCCGCAATTTTCATAGGAATGAACTGGATAATATAAGGGAAGAAAGATTAAAAAAACACCGCTTCTGCTCTATCAAGGCGAAAGCGGTGTGCAAACTTCATTACTTGTGAATACTCAGATAAACCTCAAGCGCCGTATTCAGAAAATTCTCAATTTCCTCACGGGATTTGCGCAGCTTATTAACGAATCTTACTAGCTCACGGCCGTCGGTGTAAGCGACAAAGCTGGGAATTCCAAGAATGTTCTGTTCCTGGCTGACATCGCCTACCGCATCGACATCTACTTCGACAAGCGTAAGACGTCCATCGTATTTCTGCTCTACTTCAGGCATAAAAGGATTAATAAACTTGCAATCGGAGCACCAATCCGCCTTGAATACAGCTACGCTCAAGCGCGGTGATTGAATCGCTACCTGAAATTCCGCAGGGGAAGAAATTTTATCCATGGATTATCCAATCCTTTCTTCATCATTGAGTCGGTTACCCTTTAAGTGAAGCAAAATGTGCTCAGGAAGTCAAATAAAATAGACGAAATAAGACATTAATCATAGCATTATTCGTTAGTACGAACACGTTCAGGCTGAAGCTTCATCAGTGGTTTGAGCAGCTTCTGCAAAGCACGCGGATAACTGGCAACCTCCTGGCGGCTTAGCACACCCAGCACAATCAGGAGTACAAGATAAATTACAACAACAGCTGCACCTACAACCAGACAGGTAATCAGGAAAGCAAGCCGTGCAGGCATCAGATGGGTCAGCATCACTCCCGCTTCGTTCAGGCCGTAGCCAATTCCGCCGGAAGCGAGAACCGCAACGGTGAATCCGCCCCAGCGTTTACCCATAATCTCAAAAGGAACAATGGTTTTGAGCATGCGCAGATTAAGATAAGTAATGATGAAGAAGCAAAGCGCCGTTGCTGCAATAATGCCGTATATCCCGAAGGCGCGGCTCAGCAGGAAGTTTGAACCTAACTTCACGAGAAGACCTGCCATCACATAATACATGGAAATTCGCGATTTCCCCATTCCCAGCAGAATGGAGTTGGTTGTCATCATTGTAATTTGAAAAATCGTACCAAGCGTCAGCATCGCAACAATCCCGCTGCCGTCAAGACTGCTGAAGATCAGTCCGTTCACAGAATAGGCTGATACAACGAGAGCAAGTACAATTGGTGTTCCCGTTAATATCGAAATGCGCATCGCGAGCGTCACCTGGCGTTTCAAATGCTCTTCATCACGCCGGGCGTAGGCCGCTGAGATAATCGGAATCAGCGAGGTGCTTAGCGCAATGGACAACACAGGAGGTATTCCCGCGATACTCTGCGCCCGGCTGCCAAAAATCGCCAAAGCCTGGGTCGCTTCTGCCATGCCGATTTGCCCACTAAGCAATGGCACAATGAAGGAAGTATCGATAAAGTTCACTACCGGAACAGTAATTGAAGATAACACAATGGGTATAGAAAGCTTGAAAATATCCTTGTAAATACCCAGCAGCGGCAATTTGGCTTCATTGGTTTTATAGAGGGCCACTTGCTCCTCACTGCGGCGCAGCTTTATTGCATAATACAACATGACACCAAATGCACCAATACTGCCGAGCACACTGCCGAATGACGCTCCCGCTGCCATCCATGTATTGCTGTATCCCTGGCGGAGCAAAATAAAAGCGAGCAGCACGGCCGTGGATACCCGGGCAATCTGCTCGACAATTTGCGAGATTCCTCCAGCCATCATATTGTTGCGTCCCTGGAAATAACCGCGCATCATTGCGATGCAGGGGAACAGCAGCAGTGCCGGTGCAATCGCCCGAATGGCCAGGGTGCTCTCTGGAACCTTGGTATGTTCCGCATAATAAGGAGCAGCTATGTACAAAATTGTACTCATCAGCACACCTACAATAGCGGCAAATATAAGTGCGGCCCGGTACACCTGCTGCGCTTCATGCGGCCGGTTCAGGGCATAACGCTCGGATACCATTTTACTTAGTGTGCTGGGGATTCCGGCTGTGGCCAGCGGCAGCAGCAGCAGGTAGACGTTGTTCGCCTGCGTGAACGAAGCGTTCCCGATATCATCGAATAAATGCTCCAGCGGCACCCGCTGGACAAGCCCGAGCACCCGGGCCACGAGCGCAGCCGCAGCCAGAATAAGCGTGCCTTTGACAAAAGATTCTTTCTTGGACAAACTGTTTCGCCTTCTTCGCTGTTAATTTATTACGATCCAGATAAAGAAAAGGACCACCATGGCAATTTGCAGTATGATTTTGACTACCGTACTGCTGAATAAGCCAAGCAATGCACCGAAGCTGACCTTGACCGCTTTGCCGGGATTTGAGCCAGCCATCAGTTCACCTACAAAGGCCCCAATGAAAGGACCGAGGATCAGTCCAAACGCCGGAATGACAAACGGACCCAGAATCAGACCGATCGTGCTGCCGATGACCGAAGAACGTGAGCCTCCGAACTTTTTGACCCCCCAGGCCCCGACGACATAATCGGCTACAAATAATACGACGACAATCAGTGTCTGAATAATCCAAAACCAGACTCCGAAAGGTTCGAAGCTGAAGAACCACCCGTATACAAAGAAGGCCAGATAAATCGCCAGCGCACCAGGGAGAATCGGGTATACAGCCCCGGCCAGTCCGACCGCGAATAAAGCAATAATCAGAATCCAACCCAGAATCGCCATTGGCTCATCTCCTTCAAAGTTTTGATAGCACTTACTACAGGATATACTTTTGAATCACTTCAGCAATTCCATCGTCATTATTGGACGCTACCACAGCATCCGCCTCCTGCTTGACGGTCTCCTGGGCGTTGCCCATAGCAACCCCAAATCCGGCCTGCTGGATGGCAGCCAGATCGTTCAGACTATCGCCAACGGCAACAACCTGTGACATTTCGAGACCCAGCAGCTGGCAAACCTCGCGTATACCGGATGCCTTGTTGACACCAAGCGGATTGATCTCCAGATTATGCGGCGATGAATTGGTAATTTCGAGACCACCCATATCCTGAAGCCGCATCAGCAGCTTATGGCGGATCTCATCATCCTCTGTGGAATAACCGAATTTGAGCCATTCCCTGCTCAGAATCTCTCCATCCCAGTTGTTCCGGTTGTACACTTCATCCACCGAATATGCCCAGAACCAGATATCGTATTCCTGGGCAATATCATACATCTGCTGCACCAGCACCGGGTCCATCAGCGAGCGGCGGTACAGCTCATACGGAGCCCGCCATACTTCACTGCCATTCACCATAATCATCGGAGTCTTGAGTCCAAGCTGTTCAGCATAAGGCATGGCGCTTTTGGAAGCGCGGCCTGTGGAGAGACAGACGTGAACGCCTGCATCAACTGCCTTTTGAATCCATTCTACCGTTTTGGGGGTAATGATTTGTTCATCATTCAGTAAGGTTCCATCCATATCCAGTGCTAACAGGCGGTATTTGGCAGTCATTGCCACCCCTCCAATTTGTATGCTCATTTCAAGAGCTAATTATTTGGTCACTCGACCCGGCAGCATGGCCGCGTCAGTTGTTCGTCGTTCCGTCTGTTCCGCTTGCCGAGTCTGAGCCCTCTGCATTGGCATCGGTTTTCAGACTTTTCTTCGGCACTCCATCCAGTCCGTACTCATAGTCGTACGCGTCAAATATTTTTCGTGCAACCGGAGCGGCACTGCTGGAGCCGAACCCGCCCTCCGGAATAACAACCGCTACAGCAAGCTTGGGATTCTCGCGCGGGGCATAGGCAATAAATACCCCGTTATCGCGCAATTCCCCTTTACCCAGCTGCTGTGAGGTTCCCGTTTTGCGGGCAAAGTCATAAGGGAAATCATTAAACGCAGTAACATCGCTGTTCATGCCCTTTTTGATTTCGTTCCAGTAGGATTTGTCAAAGGTTGTTACTTCATCAAGTACCTCGCGTTTGAACTCTTTAACCACGTTGCCCTTGGCATCGGTGATTTTGCTGACCAGCTGCGGCTTGATCCGTACTCCTTCATTCGCCAGTGTCGTTACGTATTGGGCGAGCTGCAGGACCGTGTAACGTCCTTGCTGTCCAAATGAAGCATAGACCAGCGCAGCCTGGGCACTACCGGCAGCCTTGGTATCGGTATAGTTGATCTGTCCGAGATATTCATTGGGCAGTCCGCTTTTTGTAGATACACCGAGGCCGAATTCCTTCATATATTTATCCCAGACATTAATACCTTCACTATGATATTTCTCCCATAATTTCTTGCCAACCATGTCCACCATGAACGCATTGGAGGATTTCTCAATCGCTCTGGACGGGTCCATAGGGCCATACACGTGGCCGGAAGAATTTCGCACGGAGGATTTGTCATTTTTCCCGAAGTGGGCAATCCCCCTGTCCGTATAGGTAGTCGAAGTAGTGAAGAAGCCTTCATTTAGTCCTACAAGCACACTCAGAGGTTTAATGGTTGAACCGAGCAGCACCGTGGAGCCGAACTCATGACCCGACATCCCGGAGGAATACGGTGTAATGGTTCCGTTCTGGTAGTTGCCCATTATTTTCTTCCACACCTCGGTGTCCATTTTCTCGGCAGTCCACACATTGGTGTCATAATCAGGCATGCTGGCCATCGCAACAATATTGCCGGTATCGACTTCCATAGCTACGGCATAGCCGGTCAATGCATTCGGGTGTGTCTTGCCTTGTACCGAATTCGAGTGCAGCCATCTGATTTGCTCTGTAATGGCCTGCTCGGTCTTGAGCTGAATGTTCTTGTTGATCGTCATCCAGACATCATTACCCTTGACGGGGGGCACGACCGCCTCCACCTTCTCGGCCATATTCTGCGGACTCACCGAGATCACCTGATATCCGTTCTTGCCGCGCAGCTCCCGTTGGTACTGCAGTTCCAGGCCATCGAATCCGACAAATTCATCGTCTTTATAAGTGAGGCCGGGGTCCGCGTCCAACTGTTTCATCGCATTCTGAATATTCTTATAAATATTCAAGCTGTTGGACGACTTAAAGGGTTTGATATATCCGACAGTCTGTGCGGCTACAGATTCCTTGTCATAATGCCGGTTGCTTTCCTCCACAATCTCAAGTCCGGGATATTCGCTCTTGTGCTCCATAAAGTAGGCCACTTCCTGCGAAGTAAGGCCAGCCTTGATGCGCCGCGCCATAAAACCCGAATATTTCCGGAAATACAAATCCAGGGAATCAATAATATCTTTTTCAGTCAGCTTCTCAGCATTCGGATCACCATAGGCGCTAAAGTCCTTAACCAGCTTGGCCGCAAGGGCATCTGATTGGGCCTGCGCCTCCGGCGTAAGCACGGTTTCTCCCGTCACCTTATCCGTAACCTTGGCCGTGTATTCTTTAGTAAGTGTAATATAAAGCGACTGCACAGAAGTCGAGTAAGCGATGGGCTCTCCTCCCGCTGCACGAATGTTCCCTCTTATTGCGGCGAGCGGCACATTTTTGGTATCACGGCTTGTCTCCACCTCAGTCAGAGTTGGCCCTTCGACGAACTGTAAAACGGCAAGACGGACAATGATTACACAAAAGATAACAAACGTGCTAAAAAAGAATACATTGATCCGTAGGCCAAGCGAACTTTTGCTGTTGCTTTCCTCTGGGGGTGAGGCCTGCTTACGGAAAAAACTCACAGTTTTTCACTCCTCTACATCTAAAATAAACCTTTGTACCTGTGCTGACTCCATGTAAGGCCAAGTTCCTTACAGGCGCTTAGTCCAGTCACGATTCCCAGTCACAGGCATCAATAATTGCACGTGCGGCCAGTGTGCGCACGAGAGTGTTCATATTATCTTTCCTCAACATCGTTTCACATGCTGTATTGTATCATAGAATCAAGGCATTCCGCTTCCTTGCTCAAAGCATACTTTCTTTGACATGGGTTTTATCGAAATCCTTGGGATTAAACCAATCCCCGCTGACTGCCCAGGTAGAATCGAGTGGAATCCATGCCTGCCGGTCCGTGATGTACACTTCATTCCAGGCATGGGGGCCGGAACCTCCTTGGCCGTCGTAGCCCTGACCGGTCACTACGCGCACCTGAAGCCCCTGGGAGCGGGCCATCACTGCATAAAGACGTGCATAATCAATACATACACCGATCCGGGTATCAAAGGTATCCTGCGGAGTCTGCTCCTTCCAAATCCGGTTCTGCTCATAATTCTCGGCTTTGGCATAATCATAAGAGACCCTGGAGCCGACCCAATCATACAGCAGTCTGGCCTTCTTCTCATCGTCGCCGGCTTGTCCCGCTATATCAGAGGCAGCACCCACGATGTCGGGTGAAATCTCATGGTCGAGCACTTCGTATTTCCGCCGGAGGATATCCGTCATCTCGGCGGCAACCGCCTTGGTCAGAACCGGCAACTTACTGCGCACATTCTCACCGGCAAGGGGTTCGAAGACCGCAGATGCGCTTTGCCGGTAGATTGGAGATGATTCCACATAACGGCTGAACGTGCTGTCCGGATTTAAGCCCACGCCGATGTACAAGGCAAAAACAAGCAACAGGGCGCGCACAAGTCCGGTAGCCAGACCGATGACAGCTCCGCTGAGACGGCTCACCTGCGTAATCTTCCTGTTTCCGGACCTGCCCGAAAGGCGCGGAAGGGAAATCGGAAGCAGCATAAACAGCAGTCCCAGCAGCAGGCGGATGAGACTGTAGGACAAGAGCAGCAGCAGCAAAAAACGCACAAGCGGCGAACCCGCCAGAACGGACACCGCCGTATAGTACAGCTGCTGCCACTGGCTTAATTGGATATCCGGAAGCTCAATTCCACCTGCCCAGGTCTGTACACGGGGCGAGAGGTAAAAGGCAGCCGGAATGGCCAGGGCCAATGCAGCTATGGCAAGCAGCCCGGTTCCGAGCAGCCCAAACAGCCCTCCCGCTGAGCGGCCAAACCCCCGGCTCCAGCCCTGCAGCAGCGAGAAGAGCACTATCAGCAGAAGGAGGATAGTGATGATATTGGCATCACTAATACTGTCCATCCAGCTGTTCAGCATAGCCTCTCCTCCCTTTCTTTCGCATCAGCTTGTATTTTAATTCCCGGCCCCATTCTTCCGGGCTTCATCAATAAAGGTTTTGGTAGTATCGTTAACACTCCACTTCCCAAGACTGACTCCGCGGAAGGTCACTTCCACTTTATCCTCACCGGCTTCACCCTTCACTTCAAGATTGGGTGTTGTGATCGTAAACGTACCGTCACCGCCTGAAGTATATTTTGCTTCTTTCGCTTCTTTCAGCATAACTTCCTGCGCTTCGCTCTTCAGGGTGCTGACCGTTCCATCCGCCACCTTATTCACAGCGTCTCCAATCTGATCCATTGTAACCCCGCTGTAAATGAACAGACCCGCAATGATAACAATAACAATCGCCCATTTCAGAACCGTCTTGACCAGATTAACAACGGCAAACAGCAGTACTAGCGCAATAACGATAACTAGCCAATTTTCTCTGATAAACTGTGACCATACTTCCGGATCCATCAATTTCCCAACACCCCTATCAAAAATTTCGTCACACCAGGGAGCACGTCCCCATTAATACTAATTATTATACATGAATGCCTCTTATAATTCATGATTACCCACCCGTTCAGGTGGAATCCCCCAATAAAATGGTATAAGCCCCCCTCGACTCACGTAAAGTACAAGTAGGCTTAACCATTCCCCATTAAAAAGCGCCACCCTGCGCCAGCGCAGAAACGGCCCTTTCGGAGGTGTATTCCGTGAAAACCGCACTGTGGCTGTATTTATTTCTTTTCCTGGCATTTTTTGATCTGCATGCCCAGTACCCCATTCTTACCCCCTTTGCTATCTCACTGGGGGCGGGACCGGCCTTCATCGGCTGGATGATGGGCATGTATTCCCTGACTCATCTTCCCGGCAACCTTCTGGCCGGGGTACTGGTTGACCGCAACGGCAGCCGCCGCTACATCGTCTTCAGCCTGACGGTTGCAGGCGCCATCCTGCTGCTTCAGGCCCACGCTCAGCTTCCCTGGCATCTGCTGCTGCTTCGGGCGGCCAGCGGCTTCGCCCTGGCCTTTCTGTCTCCGGCCTGCATGACCCTGCTGGCTTCCCTCTCGTCAGATCCCATCACGCAGGGCAAGTATATGTCCGGCCATGGCATCATCCATACGCTGGCTTCGGTTGTATCGCCAGCTGCCGGAGCCTTTATCGTCCACCAGGCCGGGTATTCCGGCACCTTCAGCACCTTGGGCTGGCTGCTGATTGCCACTGGTGTGATGGCCTTCTTCAGTGTACCTAAGTTCTCCGGCAGTATGGCAGCTGCCAAACCATCACAGCCGCTGCAAGAGCACCAGGTTGCATCCGAAAAACCGCATTCATCCGTTACCAAGCGATATTATCTGCTGCCCTTTTTCGTCTCCTGCTCGCAGGGGGTACTGTTCTTTGAGCTTCCTTTGTCACAGGGGAGCAACGGGATCGTATCCACCGGGATTCTGCTTTCGCTTCTCAGCCTGGGGGCACTCTTGACGCTCAGCCTGTTTTTCCTGAACCGGCTCTCTCCGGTTGCAAGAATTGCTGTGGCACTGCTCGGGATGGCGCTGTGTTTCTTCGTACTTGCAGCATTCACCAGCATTCCCGTAGGTGTCGTCCTCTTCCTGCTGGGAGCAGCTAAAGGTGTACTGTTTCCGGCGATGGCTTCGCTGTTCATCAGTCTCGGGGCAGGCGGCCATCTGGGCCGCACCTTCTCGCTGCAATCCATTGCGATGTCTCTCGGCGCTTTTGCCGGACCGGTGGCTGCAGGACAGTTAAGGGACTTCGTTTCTCCTTATTTCATTGCATTTGTCTTGCTCATGACCGCACTTCTGCTGTTACCTCCAAGAGATACCGGAAAAAGCGCGGCCTACCGTGCGGACTTGAACAGCCATGCCGCTTGAGCCGGCAACAAAGGAGCTGCAATTCCCCGCATTTATCTATTGAAGATAATGATCAGTCCGCAGAATTAAATCTGCCAGTCAACCCCGCAGTCACCCGGCCTCTCCTTGAGCCGGGTGATTGTTGCTTTTTACGACATTTCCCGGGGAATGAACACATTTTGTCCCTCAGCTGTTAAAAATGACGAAGCTTAGGTAATATACTTAATAAGCCTATGACCGTGTTCATTAACATGCTTAAGATCACAAATTCCGTCATTACCACTTATTATCCGGGGGGCGACAGATTATGTCCATTACCATCATTGTCGAAGGCAAAAACGACCGCAGCAGATTGCGGCGACTGCTGGCGCCGGAGGTCGACATCCTGTGCACCTTCGGTACGTTGAATACACTCAAGCTGGAATCGCTGCGGCGTAAAATCGGAGACGGAGAAGTTTATCTATATATGGACAACGACAGCTCGGGTAAGAAAATCCGCGGAATTCTGCGCGATGCTTTTCCAGACGCGGTCCATATTTATACCCGGAAAGGCTATGCAGGGGTTGAAGGAACTCCCGATGAATACAATCTCACCCAGCTTGAAAAAGCGGGGTTGGAGGAGTACATCATCTATCCGCAGCCGCTGCCATTCCCGTTTCTGGAACCATAGCGGCAGCAAAAAAACGCCTTGTTCACCCTTCGCATGTAACCGGAGGATGAAGCAAGGCGTTTTTAAGTTCAATGCATTTTAATTGGGTGCCAGCTTCTTCAAAGCACCGGCAAGGAATTCAGGTGTCACATTTTCTGTATCTCCCGCATCATATAGTCCGCGCAACCGGTTCTCCGGGTCTACAAGACCTATAAGATTAGCGTGGGCAAAGTTATCCTTGTCATTTCCATAAATAAGCACTTTAAACGAATCGGCAGCCAACTGCCGCACCTGCTCCTGATCTCCGCGCAGAAAATACCAACCGTTATAATCGGCGTGGAAACGGTCTGCGAACGTCTTGATGGCCTCGCGTGTATCATTCTTGGGATCAAATGAGATGGAGACAAATTCCACATCCTTGCCGAAGCTGCCGTCCTTGACCAGCAAATCCTGGGTCTGTGACAGCATATAGGTAGTGATGGGGCATACATCCGGACATTCCGTAAAGAAGAAATAAACCAACCGTGCTTTCCCTTGCGTATCCGCAAGTGTTACTTGCTTGCCATCCACATTTTCAAGAGAGAAGTCCTGTACCTCCCCGATGACCGGCAGCTGCTTTTCCCCTAAATCCAAGGATTGAATCACTAAGTAAAGGGCCATTCCCAAAGCCAGGGCCAACAGCAGCCAGGTCCATTTGTAACGTTTCAAGGTATGCACAGGTGTACTCTCCCCCTCTTAAACGTGAGTCGTATTCAGCACAAGCACGATCAGACTGACAGTCAGGTAATTAATGGAGAAGAAGAAGTTCTTCTTCGCCCAGGCATCGTCATCCTTTGCTTTGAAGCCCGTCAATGTCAAGTACAGCCAGGCAACGGACAATGCGGCAGAAATAACAAGGTAGAATATCCCTGCATAATCATAAACGTACATCAGAACCGGAATCGGCAGCAGCAATGCCACATAGGGAATCATCTGGAACTTGGTGCGGCGTGTTCCCTTAACGACTGGAAGCAGCGGAAATCCCGCAGCTCTGTACTCTTCCTTCCGGCGGATGCCCAGAGCCCAGAAATGGGGCGGCTGCCACAGAAACAGCATTGCGAACAGCAGCCAGGCACCGAGATCCACATTACCTGTAACTGCAACATATCCGATAACCGGAGGCATGGCTCCGGAGATTGCACCTACAGAAGTACTCCAAGTAGATGTTCTTTTCAACCAAAGGGTGTAAACTACTACGTAAACGAACATGCCGAGTATGCCGAACAGCCCGCTGAGCACACCGGAGAATGCAAACAGCACAGCAAGACCGGCAATGCCAAGCCCGATGGCATAGAGCAGAACCGTATTCGGCTTGAGTCGGCCCGTAGGCAGTCCGCGTTCACGGGTTCGTTCCATCTTCATATCCAGGTCGCGGTCAAAATAATTATTAAATACACAGGCCGAAGCCATGACTAGCATTGTACCGAGCAAGGTCAGAATTAATCGGCCGTATTGCACGTCCCAGCCCGAAGCCACCCAGTATCCTGCAAAAGCAGCGATAAGATTGGAGCGGATAATGCCGGGTTTCGTCACTGTAATAAAGTCACGCCAGCTTGCACCTTCCTTGGGTGATTTGGCAGACATGGCTGCGGAATCGGAAGAAGCTTGATATCTCAATTGATTGTCCACGTTTGGTGTTCCTCCTTCTAAGGGACTTCTAACGTTCCGCCGGAGTCAAGAACCGTTTTATCGTTCTTAATTAAGAATTTTTACCACTCCGCTGTTAACTTTATCATATCAAACCGGGAAAGACTTTGACAATCATTGACCAAGATGTTCATCAATTTGACAATTACGTGAAAATATTTATTTCCTCCTCCCTAAATAACTGGACGCAAAATTGGGTAGTTATTAATAGAGAACTTCCGTACAAAGGAGATCTGACCAATGGATACTGCTACACATTTTGTTATGGGCCTGGGACTGGCCGGCCTTTCCTTCGTTGATCCCGCCGTCGCCTCCCATGGAACACTGGCCGGGGCTGTCATGGTAGCCACTGTACTGGCCTCGCAAGCACCGGATGCCGATACTGCGTTGCGTCTCAAGGACAATGCGCTTTATATCCGCAATCACCGGGGAATCACCCATTCCCTGCCATTCCTGCTGCTGTGGCCGGCTTTGATCACACTGGTGATCGGACCGCTATTCGGATTTACCGATGTACCTTCTCTTAGCCATATTGCTCTGTGGAGCTTCATTGGCGTAGCCGTTCATGTATTCTCCGATTTGTTCAACACGTATGGGACACAGGCCGCGCGTCCCTTCACAGAGAAATGGATTGCCTGGAATATTATCCACATCTTTGATCCGTTTATATTCGGCAGCCATGTAGCGGCAATTATTCTCTGGATCAGCGGGATGATTCCACCGGCACCTTTATTTATCACCCTGTATGCCAGTATCGTGATTTATTATATTTGGCGGACCCTCGTGCATGCCCGGATTACGCGCAATATCAAGAACAAAGATATGCATCATAATGCCGGCGACCGTTATTATGTCATCCCCACGATCTCGCCATCACGCTGGAATGTGGTCAAAGCCAAACCGGACGGCAGCTATAACGTCGGATTGCTGAGCGGCGGGCGGCTGGAATGGTTCAAACATGCGGTGTGCTCCACCCACCCCGCTGTAGAACATTCCAAATCCCATCCGGACATTCAGGCATTTCTTTATTTCACCTCATATGCTGTAGCCGAGGTCGAGGAATTGCCCTCCGGTTATATTGTACGCTGGGGCGATGTGCGTTATTTACACCGCAAGCAATTCCCTTTCGTAGCGGTGCTTGTAATGGATAACCATTATCATCCGCTCAACACTTATGTAGGCTGGCTCAGCAGCGAGAAACTGGATGAACGGTTCGCCATTGATCCGGGCTCCGTAAAGCTGTAATCAATAGCAGAAGGCGTCCGGTTTCCGGACGCCTTCTTTGCTCTGCCATGAATTACCGCTCTTGACGCCTGCCGCAACATAAGGCACAATCACCATAAAGCGTTTTCAATGAATTTCAGATGTTTATTAAGCATCATTTATTACTGCATATTATATAGTTCCTTATATTACAAAAAAACTCCGCAGCACATAAGCGCTGCGGGATCATTCACTTACTATTATTAGAAAGGAAGGCTGGCAATTATGGGTAAAGGTCTGTCGCTTTGGTTCGCATGTTCTTCGATTCTAATGCTAACAGCTGCTTCTATCTCCATCAGCTTTAACATCTGGCTTGCGCTCCTGCTTGGCGTTCTCTGTGTCCTGAACATCGGCTGGGGGTTTATTCTCAAAGCCAGACTGAGACGCAAAGCGGAGGCAAGGCAGGCCTCTTAACGTAACGGGAGGAAGCCCATCCGTTCCTTAACGGCGGCAAGGTTCTGCGCCGCCACGATGCGGGCGCGTTCCGCACCTTCGGCAAGAATATCACCAAGCGTGCCGGAGCTGCGGATTTCATAATATTTCTGCTGAAGCGGCTCTAGCGCAGCCACCAGCACTTCACCAAGATCCTTTTTGAACCCTCCATACATTTGGCCTTCATAACGGTCGGCAATCTGCTGCAGGCTCATTCCCGAGCACTCGGCATAAATGCTCATCAGATTGCTGATCTCAGGCTTGTTTGCGGGATCATACACCACTTCACGGCCGGAGTCCGTCGTAGCACGGCTGATTTTTTTGCGGATCACATCCGGCGGATCAAGCAGTGCGATATAGCTGCCCGCGTTTGGATTGCTTTTGCTCATTTTTTTACTGGCGTCGTCCAGCGACATAATGCGTGCGCCCACTTCAGGAATATACGGCTCCGGAACCGTGAAGAATTCCCCAAACCGGTGATTGAAACGTCCGGCCAGATCTCTCGTCAATTCCAAATGCTGCTTCTGATCCTCACCAACAGGTACGAGGTCGGCATTGTAAATGAGGATATCGGCAGCCATCAGCGATGGATAGACGAACAGGCCTGAGCCTACAGAATCCTTCCCGGAAGACTTATCCTTGAACTGGGTCATCCGCTCCAGCTCACCCATTGCAGTCAGCGTAGTCATGATCCAGCCCAGCTCGGCATGCTGTGGTACATGGGACTGCATATAGACATTTGAGATTGCCGGATCAATGCCTGCAGCAAGATAAAGTGCCGCTACCGATTCTGAATTTTCCCGCAGTGCGGCAGGATCCTGAGTAACAGTAATGGCATGAAGATCCACTACCATGAAAAAGCATTCATACTCTTTTTGCAGTTTTACGAAATTTTTGATCGCTCCGATATAGTTCCCGAGTGTCAGTGATCCACTGGGCTGAATGCCCGACAATACTTTTTTAGCCATCGAATTACCCTCCATAAAATGTAATTTCCACTTTCGAAGAACACAAAAAGGCCCCACATCCGCAAGGGACGTGAGACCGTGGTACCACCCTTATTCGCTGCTCGAGGGGTCCATAGAGGACATCAGCAAACAGCCTTTGCTTCCGGTAACGGGGAAGTGCCGGCCGGTCTACTGAGGCTCTCCAGCCCGTTCAAGCGCGGCGCTCAAGGGTCCATTCATACGGAAGTGTCCCGCCGGTTCACATCAGCCACCGGCTTTCTGAAGGTGCAGTTCCCGCCTACTTGTCCCTGTCATCGCATTGTCATCGTTCATTAATGCATTCATCATAGAGCGATACTGAGAAGATGTCAAATCCGTTAACCACAAAAACATAAATCTGTTATGATAAGGTTATTCGCATTCTTTCAGATTAAGTTAAAGGAGCATATCTCTCATGAAACAGGTGACCAAAGGGCAGTGGGGCGGCTATGATACCTATATTTTGCATAGCTGCGAACTTGAACTCACGCTTTTGCCGCGACTGGGAAACAACATTATCTCCTTGTGGGACCGTAAGGAGAATCGGGAAATCCTGCGCCGGCCTGATGAAAGCGACATATCTTTTTATCTGCAGAAGCCTTACCATTTCGGTATTCCGCTCTTAGTTCCACCCGGACGAATCCGCAAGGGTCAATTTCAATTTGAGGGCACAAGCTACCAGTTTGATCAGAATACGGCCGGGGACAATCATATTCATGGACTGCACCGGACGCAGAGCTGGTGTGTCAGCGATATTGAAGAGGACGAAGAAGGCTGTGCGGTGACGACGGAATTCAATACCGGCGACGACGCTAACTGGATGAGGCAATTTCCTGTTCCTCTGAGATTCGAAATGACGTTCCGGCTTCAGGATGCCCGCGTTCAGCAAACGCTCAAGGTCACTCACTTAGGAGACACAGTCATTCCATTCGGGATTGGCTATCACACATGGTTCATGATTGACAGTGAACCCGGCCGCTGGAAACTGAATTTACCCGTAGAAAGCATTTATGAACTGAACAACGAGCTCCTGCCCAGCGGCAGCCTGCTGCCACTTGGTGATTTGGAAGACTTGAACCAAGGTATGAATCTTCAAGGTACTAATTTGGATACTGTGCTAAGGATCGGAAAAGAGCAGCCCGCAGAAGCCTTGCTGCTCCGCGATGACGGATATGGGCTTCGCTATACTGCAGACAAAGATTACTTCCGTCATTGGGTGGTATATACGAAAGGGCCTGCAGAGCAGTTTCTGTGCATCGAACCCTACACATGGCTGCCGGATGCTCCGAATATTCCAAAGAACCCTTCCTTTACAGGACTCATTACCTTGCAGCCCGGCCAGACACTTGCGCTTTCCAGCATGCTCGAAATACTCTATCCTTAACTTCTTAATTTCATATAATTACCATCCTTAAATTCTTTCGAAATCGTGCATGAATTCATCTCCTCGCGCTCATACTATCTTCACAACGGGCGAAGGAGGTGACACACATGGGTCAAGCAGGTCAACAAGGTCGTAGCAGCCGTAGTAATAACCTGGTCGTGCCTCAAGCGAATGCAGCGCTGCAGCAGTTGAAATATGAAGCAGCACAAGAGCTTGGAGTAACGATTCCACAAGACGGTTATTATGGTAACTACACTTCCCGCGAAACCGGTTCTTTGGGAGGATACATCACCAAACGTCTGGTACAACTGGCAGAGCAACAACTGTCCGGTCGTTCGTAGTCGCCTTATTATTAAGTGATTTATCCGGTAGGGCTAACGCCTGAAACGGAGTAGCTTCTCAGCCCGCCTGCGCTTCTCGTCGAAGCGCAGGCGGGCTTTTAGCTTGTGTAGCTATGTATAATTTTAGCCGTAATTTTGATCTGAATTATCAGCAGAATTACGGGGATAGCGGATCATCAGGTTGGCCATATTGTAATTGGACTCCAGGATCGCATCTACAACCACCATTCCCTGGCGGACGGCGAACTCATAGCTGATCTCACCATGCGTCCAGCGCCGTTTGTATTTCAGACTCTCCAGCGCCATAAGCCGGAAGGAGGATAACTGGCCTGAGTTCAGCCCCTCCTGCTCTTCCTTAAATACACCACTTCGTCCAGACAGCGGATTATGGCGGATCCCAAACTTACCGATGACATTATTTCTGATTTGCACAAAAACCGTGCCGGAAGACAGTCCAGACAATTCCTCTTGCAGTTCCTTGAATACCAAATCCATCTGTCTTGCCAGCGATAGCTCTTCTGTCCTGAGCATATTGTACCTCCTAAAAGTTTAGTGAGCATTGCTTCTTGAAGTTCTATTCTTCGTACAAAACTTGCTTCGTAAGCTTCCGCTTCGTTTTGTGAGAGCACTGCTTCTTGAATATTCTTCGTACAAACTGCCTTCGTATTTCTTTCCTAGCAGACCTTATATAAGGCTTTAGGCTCATTATAGGGCAGTACTTTACAAGGTACAACATTATTCAACATAATTGGGTTAAAATCCCTATATGTGCGCAATCTTTATTAAAAATCCAATAAATTCCACTATAAACCGATCGCTTTCGACACTATACAGCGCAAAAAAAAGCCCCGATAAAGGGGCTTTTGCGTATTCACACCAATTCTGAGCGAATCGATTTCCATTCGACAAAAAATTCTCGTCTTAGTTCTGTCATATTCTCGGTCGATTAGTTTGTCATTGCAAGAAATTCGTTGATATCCGCTACAATCAGATCTACGGCTCCCTGCCAGAAATCCGGCTCTGCAAGGTCTACTCCAAGATGTTTGGAGACCAGATCCTCCAGTGTCATTACCCCTGTATCCCGCAGCAAATTATCATATTTGTCAGCAAATGAAGCCCCTTGCTCCAGCGCAAGCCGGTACAATCCCGTGCTGAACATATATCCTACGGTGTAAGGGAAATTGTAGAACGGCACATCTGTAATGTAGAAATGCAGCTTAGAGGCCCAGAAATGCGGGTGATACTCTGACAACACACCGCAGAAGGCTTCCTTCTGAGCTTCCTCCATCAGTGCCGACAACTCTTCCGCGTTCACAAGACCTTCCTTGCGTTTTTCGTAAAAGCGGGTTTCGAACAAGAAGCGGGCGTGGATGTTCATAAAAAAGGCAACGCTGTTCTGAATTTTCGCCTCAAGCAGCGCCAGCTTCTCCTCCGGATCAGCAGCTGCCTTCACCTGTGCATCGGATACAATGACTTCTGCGAAGGTAGAGGCGGTCTCTGCTACATTCATCGCGTAATTCTGGTTGAACAGCGGCTGGTCATCCAGCAGGAAAGAGTGGTAGGCGTGTCCAAGCTCATGCGCCAATGTCGACACATTGGAAGGCGTGCCGCTGTATGTCATAAATATGCGGGATTCCTTGCTCTCCGGGAAGGAGACGCAGAATCCGCCGGGACGTTTGGCCGGACGATCTTCGACCTCGATCCAGTTATTGTCGAAGGCATGCTCAGCGAAATCCGCCAGCTTCGGACTAAATTTGCGGAATTGCGTAACAATGTCTTTTGCTGCCTGATCATAAGGGATTTTGCCGGAGGATTTACCGACAGGCGCTTCTACATCCACCCAGGCGAGTGCGTCCATACCCAGCAGTTTGGCTTTGCGCTGGAGGTAGGAGACAAGCGCCGGTTTGCTCTTGGTAATGACGTCCCACATCACGTCCAATGTTGTGTGCGACATGCGGTTGATGCCAAGCGGCTCCTTCAGCACATCCTCCCAGCCCCGGCCTTTGTACAACTTCAGCCGGAATCCTGCCAGATGATTTAGGGTATCCGCGCAATAATCCGCGGCTCCGCCCCAGGCTTCCTCCCATTTGCGGAACATGGCCTTCCGTACTTTCGGATCTTCATCATCCAGCTTATTGAAGGCCTGTCCGGCAGACAACTGTTTGGTTCCTTCCTCATCCTCATACGGGATTTGAATGGAGCCGACAATCGTTTCGTAATGCTCGCTCCAGCCATGATATCCGTCAACGGCGAGCTCAAGCGCCAGACTTTCCAGCTCCGGGCTCATCTTCTCGCGGGCTAAGTCACGGCTTTCGCTTAGTACGAAAGCAAGCGGAGCAATTTCCGGCCGGGCCATCCACTCCGTCCATACCGCATCCGACGTTTGACGCAGCACATTGTCAAATTGCGAACTGATGCCTTCGAAGCCGGCGCGCAAACCGGTCACTTTGGAGGATAACCGGACAGCACCCTTGTCCTGCTGATTCTGGGCACCCAGGCAGCCGGCAAATTCCGACGCCTGGATCAGACGTCCGGAGCAGCTCTGCAGCAATTCGATCACAGCATCCAGGGATTTGGTGGATTCGGAATCAGGCGGGGAGACGGAAGCGGCAACCTGCTGCCGCAAGGTCTCAATATCCGCTTCAAGCTGCTTCAAGAATTCTTCAAACTGGAGAGAGGATGAACCGCCCGGAAAAATAGACTCCAGCTCCCATGTCAGTGATAATGGTTGTTTCATGTCTTCCCACCATTCCTTTGCTCTGAATTGGTTTTCTTTGTATTTGGCCTGAAGCCATGGTAAAGTGAATTACGATAACCCCAAGCCTCTGCTTTCGAGGCCAAATAATCATATTTATTCTAATGGGTACCGCCATATGCTTCTGAGGCAGCTTTGTACGAAATGACTCTAAGCAGCTATGCTCATTAAACTTTTAGGAGGGCATCAACATGAAGCCACTGCAAATTTCACCGGAAACGGCTATCACTTTATCCAAACAGCTCGGCGTTCCCCTGGAACACTTGATGCATATGCCTCAACATATCCTGCTGCAAAAGATCGCTGAATTATCGAAGCAGCAAAGCGCTGAGACCGATGGTAAAGCTGCAGAGACGCCGCCAGCTGAGAAGGAAGAGCAATGATCCCTTTCAGCCATACCTGGCCTTATGACATTATTCTTGGAGATCTGTACGTGCAGTACTGCCCGTTCTGCAACTCGGAGAATGTGCTTCTCCCCATGAAACCGAAGGAACTGCAAATCGTGCGCGACGGCAAAAAGAAACTGCTTGTCTTTCCATGCTGCAGCACTAGCCCGACAGTCATCGACAACGATGGGGACTATCTGCTGTTCGACCGCGCGGTCCGCTGACCGCCTATGGTCTCCCATTCCCTCAATCAGGCACACCTGCATAGCGCAAAAGCGAGTTTGTCGCTTTTGCGCTTTTTGCCGTTCATGGAGCTGCGCAAAAGCATCAGATTCCTGCAGACAATGTGTCCGGGTCAATATCTTCTCCACGCATTTGTTCGCGCAGCAGGGCCCACTGCTCGCGCGCAGCCCGGATCATCGCGGCATCGGTGATTCTCTGGTCGTTGATCAGACGTGAGAACCATTTCACCGCACTGTGGAACTCCCCGATACGGCGGTTCAGCTCGCCGATCAGATACATCAGCCGGGCGTCATTTCCACCCATCCCGTCATTCTCAAACACCTTTACATATTCATCCAGCGAATAACGCAAAAAGCGCTGCTCCTGCGCAGAATCCCCCTGGTAGCGGTACATCCAGGCAATATGATGCAGGAGGCTAGCGATAATCCGGTCTTTATCCTTGATGCTTTGAGCGCAAATCAGTGCAAGCTTGTACGATTCAAGTGCGAGCTCCCAGCTGCGCTTCTCCCCGAAATCCCGGGTCTTCCAGCGGGTCCCCACCTGCTCATTAAAAGCTTTGCGCTGCCAGTCGACCAGCTTGTCGGCAGAGTTCTCTGTAGAGGCAAAGCCGCATTTCGGACAGACACGCACAACATAATAATCCGGATTTTCCTCCTTGTAATAGGAGCAGAAATCCGCATCCCGGCGTATTGCTCTTTTGAGGCTCGGACGTACCCGTGAGGTTGAGAATTCCTCTTCACAGTTGCAGCATATAACTTTAATCGAGTACAAAGGTATTAATTCTGGCAAATGCCCTCATCCTTTCGCGATCAACTGCTCCTTACTCCTGGGGCATGTTAACAAAATGGTGTGCAGGTCCTGCAAGCCGGCTGAGCACAAATGAACGCAGCGGTTCCTGAACACCGGTATCCTCCAGTGCTTCCTTCATACACCTAAGCCACTGCTCGGCATGTGCCGGCGTGATAGGAATATGCATATGCCTTGCTCTCATCATCGGATGGCCATGGAGCTCGGAATATAGCGCCGGTCCGCCGAAAAACTGACTGAGGAATTGATATTGCTTCTCCAGGACAGGAGTAATATCAGCAGGGAATAACGGGCTCAGCTGCGGATGAAGCTGCACCTTTGCATAGAATACTTCAACCAGACGGTGAAGCCCCTCTGCGCCCCCCAGATTGTCGAATAAGCTGTCATTTGGATTCATTGGAGGTTACCAGCTTTCTTTCATTTTAATTGAAGCGTCTGTTTTATTATACCAAAAAAAGCATTGCACCGTTAAACAATGACTTTAGGCTTATGTCATCCTGTAGAACGCAAAAAAAAGACGCTAAACCCGGTGTTTAGCGTCACATCATATTTAATAGGTCCGAAATTCCTCATCACCAGGAGGGACGAGAGAGATCCGGATAACATATACAAAAGCACAAACGAGAACTCCGGCAACTACGCTCATCACCATCACTCCATCCCTAATTATTACTCTAAAAGGTGTGCATTGATTAATTTAATAATATCATAATTCAAGCAAAAATGCATCGCGTCTTGTAACCGCTTTCCGCATTTTTTTGTGCTGTTTGTCCTCCTTTTGGCATACATCTAACCATAGAACTTGGAGGCGTTGACTATGCTCTTGAAGAAGATTGCCGGCCCCCTGCTAGGTCTCATCTTTGCCGGCTGCATCCTGCTGATGCTGGCTCATCCGGCAAGCGCTCTGGCTGCAGCGTTGCGCGGGCTGGCCATCTGGTGGGACGTGCTGTTCCCCTCGTTGTTTCCGTTCTTTGTCATTTCCGAAATCATGCTCGGCCTCGGCATAGTTCATCTCTTCGGTGCGCTGCTGGACCCTTTGATGCGTCCGCTGTTCAATATTCCCGGCAGCGGCGGATTTGTGGCGGCCATGGGATATGTATCAGGATATCCAGTTGGTGCCAAATTAACCGCAAAGCTGCGGGAACAGGGCCTGGTCAACCGGGTGGAAGGGGAGCGCCTCGTTGCGTTCACCACCTCCTCCGATCCTATTTTTCTGCTGGGTGCCGTATCGGTCGGTTTTTTTCATGATGCTTCTTTAGGACTAGTCCTGGCGCTTGCCCATTACGGAGGGGGCTTGATCGTAGGCCTGCTGATGTCCTTCCATGGACGGAAAGAACATACATTATCCGCTAAAAATCAGACTCCCCCTAGTGGACAAAACTCCGGGCGGCTGCGCATGGCACTGAGCTCCATGGCCGAAGCCCGGCGCAGGGACGGGCGGAGCTTCGGCGAGCTGCTTATGGGGGCTGTGCAATCCTCACTGCTGCTTATTATTGTCGTAGGAGGGCTGGTTGTATTCTTCACCGTGCTGATGGAGCTGCTGGCCCGCGCCGGAATCATGTCGACACTGTTCGGACTGACAGACCGTATTCTCTCTCTGGCAGGGTTCCCGCCTGAATTGTCGGCGGCTCTGGTCAGCGGCCTGTTCGAGGTTACCCTGGGCGCCCGTTCAGCCGGTGAGGCGACGGCTTCAATTCCGCTGCATTTCAAAGCAGCTGCAGCTGCTTTTATTCTCTCCTGGGGCGGATTATCCGTACATGCCCAGGTCGCAAGCATCCTGAATGGCACAGGACTGCGTTATCTCCCCTTCATGCTTGCCAGACTGGTCCACGCCTTTCTGTCAGCGGGCTTGCTGCTGCTGCTCTGGAAGCCCGTCATAAGCTCCGGGTTGTCAGAGCATTGGAATTCATTGCCTGCCGCTTCCGGGCTTGCCTCTCCCGCCTCTGCTTTCGTCTCCAGTCTAAGCCTGCTTGGCCTGCTGCTGGGTGGGGCTTTGCTGCTGTCGCTGCTCATAATGCTATCCGGCATAGCAGCGCGCACATGGCGGCGGCATTAATCCTGAAAGGATACTGAACAATATACGCAAGAAGGACAGTCTTTTCATCGCTCTAATATTGTGTTCCGGGTCAAGATTGATTATGATCGGTGTATGACTGAATCATACAAAGGAGCCTGTACATCTTGAGATATTATGTTCTGGACCGCGGAGACGAATTGTCCATTAAACTTGCGGAGCAATTTCACAAGCTGGCGGCGGAGCGGAACCTGGAGCTGGATGCCGAATCTCCTGAAATCGTCATTTCCATTGGCGGTGACGGAACTATGCTGCACGCTTTTCATACTTTTATCGATCAGATTCCCAATTTGGCTTTTGTAGGTGTGCATACCGGACATTTGGGCTTCTATGCGGATTGGCAAGCGGAAGAGCTTCCGACACTGATCGACTATATGTGCGGAGTGGGTGACTCCATGCCACATAAACCGCGTATCGTGCAGTATCCGCTGCTAGAACTGGAAATCCATAAAAAATCAGGTTCCACCTCGCATATTGCCCTGAATGAGTTCACCCTTAAAGGTGTTGACGGAACGGTGGTCATCCAGGTTGACATTAATGACGTTACCTTCGAGATGTTCCGCGGCGATGGCTTATGCCTCTCCACGCCATCAGGCAGCACCGCCTACAACAAAAGTCTTGGAGGTGCTATGGTGCATCCGTCGATTGAAGCGCTGCAAATTGCCGAAATTGCATCGATCAACAATCGTGTGTTCCGTACGATGGGTTCGCCGTTGCTGCTGCCCAAGCATCATCACTGCGACATCTTTTCCCGCAAAGACCAGCGCCTGCTGCTGACGATTGACCATAACAATATTCCAGTGGATGACCTGGTCTCCGTCCGTTGCCAGGTATCCGACAAAAAAATCAGCTTTGCCAGATACCGCCCGTTTCCTTTCTGGAACCGTGTCCGTGAAGCCTTTCTGGTCTAGGGAGCTGGTCCTAACTTCAGAGGTGGGAAAGCCGGGAATGCAACGACATTCCCGGCTCTTTTATGCTTGGGGGCGTTTAACAAACTCCTCTATTACAGCTAACACAAGTTGATAGACAGGGAGAATTTCCATTGGTATAATGAACCTATTTTACATAGTTATGTTTATTTTAAAGGAGAGAATACCGTTGAAAAAATTAATATCTTTATTAGGCACCAGCCTGTTGGCACTTGTGCTGGCAGTCCCCGCTTTTGCCGCAGAACAACCGATTAAGGTCTATATTAACGGCAGCAATGTTTCATTCACGGCGGGTACTCCTTACCTTAAGAATAATACTGTACTCGTTCCTTTCCGTGTCATCTTCGAAAAGCTTGGACTTCAGGTGCTCTATAATGCCCAGACGGGAACCATCACCGGCACCAGCTCCTCGCTTAAGCTCAGCCTCAAACTCGGCAGCAACCGGGCTACACTGAACGGAACCGTCAAAAAAATGAGTACAGCGCCCCTCTCCATCGGCGGCACTACTTATATTCCTTTGCGTTTCATTGCTGAAGCTACCGGCGGCACAGCCGTCTGGGACTCTGGCAGCAGAAGCGTCAAGATCAAAGCCGCTGTGTCCACTGTCACCGACGAGAAGGATATTACGGCCTTAATTCATTTGGCCAATCAATATTATAATACTGAACAAGCCAGTCGCTTTTATTCGCTTGTGGATGCAGGTGAGGACGTTACGGGAATGGTAGCCGATATGGATTCATCCTTTGAGTTGTATGATGTCAAGAATACAATAGAAAGCCTCAAGGTGCTGCAAATCCAGGGAAATGAAGCGACTGCCGTCACGGTTGAGAAAGCTGTTCGAACCGGCGGCGTTTATATTCCTGACGAGAACATTGAATATTTGTATGAGCTCGTCCGTAAGGACGGGAAATGGAAGATCGCCTCGATGGAGGTGCAAGACAGAACGGTGCTCCTGACCCGTGAACAGGGAATGACAGCAGCAGTGCTGCCGCAAGCTACAGCAACAACCATCAAAGATAAACTCAGCAAGTATTATCAATATATGAGCGCTGAGAATACGGATGCTATCTCCGCCCTGATGACCTCATACGGGGAGGAGTACGATGCGGCAACAAAGTCGGATATGCAGGACTATTTTGATACCTATGATCACCGCTATACACTGGATAACTCGAATATCTTCTATTATTCTAACGAAGAAGCCGCTGTGTATGCGGAAACCACCATTAAGGATGCCGATAGCGGGGAGAGCTACAAGCAGTCACTCATCTTCCTCTTTGTGAAGTCAGAAGAAGGTGCGTGGACGGTTGACGAAACCTATAACCTTAGCTTTGATGGTGATCAATCATAATCTTAAGACAGACAGCTGTAATGCATCATCAAATATAATAAAAAAGGGCGTATGCACTTATGAAATCCGGTAAAATCATGTCGGCCGTTCTTAGCGGCTGTCTTGCGTTCTCCCTCCTCTTAGCACCTGCTGCTTCAGCGGCAGAGAGCGCACAGACCGATTCAAACACGGAAATTATTAACGAAATTATGGACTATATTGAATCCTACAACGTGGAAGGGGTAGACAAGGATACCCTGATCCGTGGTGCAATTGACGGAATGATCTATACGCTCAATGATCCTTACAGCATGTACCTCGACAGTGACGAAGCCGCTGAATTTCAACATCAGCTTGAGCTTGAATATGTCGGTATCGGTTTTTCGCTGGCGAGAAATGGGAATGAAGTGTACATTGAAGAAATCACCCCCCGTTCTCCCGCCGAACAAGCGGGTCTGAAACGTGGTGACGTTCTTCTGAAGATCAACGGTACGGCCATCGATGATCTTGAGGCCGATCCCTTTAGCGCAGCGCCGGGCAGCAAGCTGACCCTAACAGTCAACCGAAGCGGAGCGGCCAAATCCGTTAACGTAACCCTGAAAAGTATGGTAACAACCTCTGTCACCGGCAAAATTGTCGGCCAGAAAATCGCCTACATCGCATTAAGCGGCTTCACGCAAAATGCCGACAAGGAATTCTCCGCTATGCTGGATAAGATGCGGGCAGCTGGGATGAAATCGCTCGTGTTGGATCTGCGCAATAACGGAGGCGGCTATATTGATGTTGCCAAGAACATTACCGCCAAGTTTATGGAGTCGGGCATTATGATGTACACCTCCGACCAAAGTGGCGCTCTGACTCCGGAAATTATAAAGGGTGGCAGTAAAATCGGCGTGCCTGTCGTCGTCCTGACGAATGAAAACTCCGCCAGTGCCTCCGAAGCCCTGACCGGCGCTCTGCGCGATAATAAGATCGCGACTATCGTCGGTACCCGCACATACGGCAAAGCCAGAATTCAAAACCTGGTGCCCGTATCCAACGGCGGAGAACTAAAGCTCACGACTTTAAAGTACCTGACCCCGAACAAGGAGGACTTTAACCAGATCGGCCTGAAGCCGGATATTGAAGTCCAAAGCAAAACCGCGCAGCTGATTACCGCCCTGCAAATTGCCGGAATGACCAACATTACTGCGTCCGGAGATAACCATATTCTGAACATCAATGGAAGTCCTTTTGCCGGAAATGTCGGTCTCTTGAAGCAAGGAGACAAGGTTTATGCTTCGGCACGCGTGCTGGCCACCCTTGTCGAGAGCGATGTTACTTGGGATGCCAAGAACAAGAAAGTGCTCGTCACGAACGGAGCCGGCAGCATCTCCAGCTTCGCCTTAGCCTCCAAAGAAGCCCTGTCCCAGAATGATGAGACCTACATTGAACTCAATGCATTCAAGAAGAAATTCCCTGCGCTAACCTGGAGCTACGACGCCGCACTCAAACAGTTGAAATTATCCGTTAAATAGCGGATTATATCGCACAGCAGAAACAAAAGAATGCCCCGCCAGCCATGTATGGCTGCGGGGCATTCTTGTTTTATACCAATCCCAGAACAGACGACAGTTGCCGCCTTTGCTTAGTTTGAAGAATTCTGGGGCGGGTTCTGCGGATTCTGCTGGTTCTGCGGGCTTTGCTGGTTCTGCTGCTGTCTGCCCTGAAAATCTTTATTGCCTTTTTTGTCTTTATTCCGGTGGTTCCGGCTTTGATGTTCCCGCACAGGTCTATCCTTAGACGAATGATCCCTGCCGTTTCCGCCAGTACCCTTGTCCCGGGCCGGGTTAGAGTAAGAAGATTTCGATTCCCGCTGCTCTTTAATTACAGCATCCGGTTCAGCCGGCTCTTGTTCAAGGTCTTCCTCCAGCGCCGGCTCCGGTATTTCTTTAATCAAGATATCCTTGAATGTGCCTTCCTTCGGCTGCTCTTTCAATTTATGCAGAACAAAATAGGCACAGCCGAAATTGCAGTATTCATTAATGTAATCCACCATGCCTGAAATAGCCGTATCCCGGTTCACCTTCGGATGGTTGTCCCGGTAAAAGCCTTTCAGACGTAATTGGCTGTATCCCCAGTCACCGATAATATAATCGTAACGGTCCAGCACCTCGCTGTATCTCCCGCGAAACGCCTCCGGATTCCAGCCGTCCTTATGATCCAACATGAGCTCGTAGCCTTTTCCACCTATAACGATCAAGCGTGTGTCGCCTGCCTTTCTTTTGCATAATGGGAGCGGGAGCGGGGGCGTTGATAAGCCGCCGTTCCGCGGAATTTCGAATTTCCGGCCGCTGTTGTTGTCCGATTTCTTCATCTTAACCGCCATGCGGTTGAAATCGGACAACAAAGGCGAACGCTGGCGCTCCTCCAATTTCGAAATTCAGCTCCACGGCTCCATCAACGCGTGATGGGGTGGACCTACAACATTAACCCAAGGGCCTCTGCTCGCCTACGGCTCACAATCGGCCCTTTTCCCTCTAAAACCTAAAACCTTAAAGACTAAAGACTAAAGATAAACCCTGTGACTCCGTCACGAAGGCAATTTTGTTTCCCTAAATTTTAATTATTACTGTGAAACTGAACGCTCCTCACGGGCTTTTGCAGCGGACTTGACCTGCTCATGCGCACGATAAGAGCTGCGGACGAGCGGACCCGCTTCCACATGACTGAAGCCCCGTTTCAGTCCTTCTTCCTTCAGCAAAGCAAATTGCTCCGGCGGATAATATTTCTCCACATTTAAATGCTTAGGGGAAGGCTGCAGGTATTGCCCTAATGTCAATATATCACAATCTGCCGCCCGCAGATCATCCATCGCCTGAAGTATTTCGTCCCATTCCTCTCCAACGCCTAGCATGATGCTGGATTTGGTAGGAATATCTGGTTTGATCTCCTTCGCCCGGCGCAGCAGCTCCAGAGAGCGGCGGTACTTGGCTCTGGCCCGCACACGGTCCGACATCCGCTCTACCGTCTCTATATTATGGTTTAGGATGTCCGGGCGGCTGTTCATTACAATTTCCAGGCTGTCCCGGTCTCCGAGAAAATCCGGGATCAGTACTTCCACACTGCATAGCGGAAGACGTCTTCGAATAGCAGCAACAGTCTCGGCAAAAATCGCCGCACCGCCATCCTTCAAGTCATCGCGGGCCACGCTTGTCACCACACAATGGTTAAGCTTCATGCCTTCTGCAGCTTCAGCAACACGCTCCGGCTCCAGCAGGTCCAGCTCCGTGGGCAGACCTGTATTCACGGCGCAGAAACGGCAGGCCCGTGTACAAATGTCTCCCAGGATCATAAATGTAGCCGTACGGTTCGCCCAGCATTCATAAATATTGGGACAACGTGCTTCCTCACATACGGTATGTAAAGTTTTGGATCGCATCATGCCTTTAATATCCTGATAATTATCACCGGTTGTTAACTTGATTTTAATCCAGTCCGGCTTGGGTTGTTTGGCTGTTCTATTAGTCAAAGTGGTGAACCCCGCTTTCGCCTGAATATAAGTTCCATGGTTAAAAAGTTGCTGCCTCATATTATATCATGTGCCATTAGCAATTGCCTGTTTTTGTGAAATTCAACTTGCAAACTTGTTTGCCCTGTACTTCAGATAGACATCAGCTCTTTCTGCAGGGTATTTGTTCATACTTGGTAGCTTTAGACAAGTACGGATAAAAACATCCCTTTTGCTTCAAATTAAAAGAAAAAGAAGTGCATCTGTCAATACCTGCCCGATGTATTGTACAATTCCACGGCGGAATTTAGGAGGTTATTATCATGCTGGCACCATTCAGAAATTATAGAAAAGTGATCACCGTATCCTGCTTGTCGGCTGCCCTATTGCTGTCGGGCAGCGGGGAAGCGGCTGTTGCAGCCACCCGGGGGCATAACCTCCCGGCCGTCAAATCCAGCGGCGTTCCTGCCGGCAGCAAGGTGAATGATGAGGCTGCACGCAAGGAGCTTTATGAGCAAATGAGTGCTGCTACCGGCATTCCCTGGTTCAGATTCGCTGCCATTGACCAGTATGAGCGGACGATCGCTAAGAAAAAGGGAGGCACGGAAGTATCCGCTTCTTCCCGTCTTACCAGCATCGCCATTCCTGCACCGGTATGGTCCGGTCCGCTGAATCCGGATCAGGCCGATAAATCGCCTGATTCCATCAGCTTCTTCGGCGGTTTCGGGCAGGACGGGTCCGGGGACGATCTTGCCGATCCCGCAAATGATGCCGATGTGCTCTACAGCATGGCACGCCACCTTCTGAATTATGGAAACTCTGCGAATGACTTCAACATTGCAATTTGGGAGTATTATCATAATGGCCGCGCGGCCCAGCGGGTGGCGCAGTTCTCTAAGCTGTATGAGCATTTCGGACGGCTCGACCTGTCAGGCAGCGCTTTTCCGCTGCCTGTCGGAACGATGTATGCTTACCGCAGTACCTGGGGCACCGGCAGAAGCTGGGGAGGTGCGCGCATTCACGAGGGAACGGATCTGTTCACCCCGCACGGAATGACTGTGCGCAGCACCTGCTTTGGAGTAGTGGAGACCAAGGGGTGGAACCGCTTTGGCGGCTGGAGAATAGGCATTCGCGATATCGAGAACCGATATCATTATTACGCCCATTTGGCCGGGTATGAGAAATCCATCTCCCGCGGAGATATCGTCACACCCGGGCAGACTCTTGGCTGGGTCGGCAGCTCGGGGTATGGCAAACCCGGAACTCAGGGCAAATTCCCTCCCCATCTGCATTACGGCATCTACCGCGACCGGGGAATTACAGAGTGGGCCTTCGATCCTTATCCTTTGCTCAAGCAATGGGAGAATCAGGAGTACCGGACACTTAGGAAAAATAAGAAAAACAAATCATGAACCTGAGCCCGGCCGTATGATTTCATCCGCACCGTTCGGCTAGTTCAACATCAGGCAGCCGAACGGTTCAATCTCCACAAGAATCCGTTTGGCATTCCGGATGGTCCTTCCACTCAACAAGTCAGTCAGTTCATTTGGGTCAGGGCGGAAACTGCTCAGCTCAAGCTGATAATGATTTGGGGAGTTGTTGAGAATCAGCCCTATTGGGTCCTGATCACCCCGCCGCACAAAGCCGAGGACATTACGCGCCTCATCAGTGAACCAGGGGCGGAATGCGCCTTTTTGCAGGACGTTATGTGCTTTCCGCAGGGCAATCAGCTCCTTATACCAATTGCGCAGTTCCTCATTCTGCTCCTGCCTGTGCCAAAGCATCGGTTTTCTGCAGTGCGGATCGGTGGCCCCTTCCATTCCGACTTCATCTCCGTAATAAATCATTGGCAGGCCAATATAGGTCATCTGAAAAAATATAGCCAGCCTCATCCGCTGAAGGGCTGTACCCGCCCGGTTCCAGCCGCGGCCGCCTTCCTTGCAGGCTGTCAGAAACCGCTGGGTATCATGGCTGCCAAGCAGCTGGAACATTGCCGAGTTAGCCTGATCATTGCAGAGTGCTTCGATATGGAGCAGCTGCTCCATGAACCGCTGCGGGCCCGTGGATTGTTCCGCAAAAAATTCCAGCACCGCATCGCGCAGCACATAATTCATCCCGCCATCAAACTGGTCACCCCTTAACCACGGGCCTGAAGCATGCATGATTTCCCCAATCAGCAACAGTTCAGGAAATTCATCCTTCAGTTCGCGGCGAAACCGCGACCAGAACAGCGGATGGACCTCATTGGCCACATCCAGACGCCAGCCGTCAATTCCCGCTTCACGTATCCAATGCTTAGCCACACCGAGCATATAATCAGCAACCTCAGGATGATTCATATTCAGCTTGGGCATTTGGGCTTCGGCCTTTGCGAAGGTCTCATAGGTTGGAACCGGAGACTGCTCAACCGGATAGGAATGGATAAAGAACCAATCCTTATACCGCGAATTCTCCCCATGTTCAAGCACATCTCTGAAAGCAAAAAAAGTATCGCCGGAATGGTTGAACACAGCATCCAGCAGCACCTTGATCCCGTGGCGGTGTGCCTCAGCGACGAGCTCCTTAAGCTCCTCTGCTGTACCAAAATCAGGATCAATCTTGTAATAGTCCGATGTATCATATTTATGCTCTGAAGGAGATTCAAAGATAGGTGTCATGTAGATGGCGGTTACGCCGAGTTCCTGCAGATAGGGTATTTTTTCTGTAATTCCCTGCAGTGTTCCACGGTTATAGCTGCTGGGATATATCTGATAGACAATGGCTCCGCTCGTCCATGAAGGCAGCTCCAGCGCCTGGTCGGCATGCAGATAAGCGTATTGAAAAGACCCGGCACGTTCGCGGTTTTGGGACTCTCCCCGCTCCCCGTACCATGTATAATCACCCGCAGGATTTTTTACATAGAACAAATATCTGCATTTGCCGGTTTCCGTCCGGATTACCGCCTCATGAATCTCATAGGCGCCGGCTGAACCGATTTTCTCCATAGACTGCGGCTGTTCACTGCCCGGGGAATCATAGCGGTCGGAGTGAACCACAGTACAGCTTAAATGCTGTCCGGCAGGCACAAACAGCCGCAATTTCAGGGCTCCCGGTCCAGCGGGAAAGGCAAAAGGATCTTCTGACGTATGGTACAAAAACCAGTGGTTTGACATATTTTTTAATCTCCTTTTTATTATCAGTCCCGGAATTTTCCGGACAAACTCAACCCGTTAGGGAAACCGGTTTCCTTCATAAAAATTACCATGTGCTGTATACGTTGTCAATGCAAATCAACTCTATAAATAAGAAAGAGCCTGCTTCACACTCATCGGTGAAAGAGGCTCTGCAAGCGGCGCTTGATATATTATTTTCACACACTATTCAGGAAGCCCCTGAGCGCTCGATAAACTGCAGTACTTCATTCATGATCCGCTCACTGTCATCGCAATGGCAAACCATATGACCGCTGTTCTCCACCATCAGCACCTGTTTGCGGCCGGAAGGAATGGTCTGCTGCAGGTAACCGGCGCTTTTGGTCTTCACCAGATGATCTCTTCTGCCCTGCACGATCAAGGTCGGAATCTCGATGCGCGGATAGACCTCAAAGCTTTCGCGGACCAGCCGCTGAAATTCCCGGGTGGCCTTCGCCGGCGTCGAGCCGAATTTGCTGAAATAATTCCTGAGCATGGCTGGGCTGCCCAACGTTCTGAGAATCTCAAGCACGTTCAGCGGAAACACAGGCGCCGACAGCAGCGTAAGCGACTTAATCCGGGCTTGGTATTGTACCGAAAGATGGGAAGCGATCAACGCTCCGGTAGAAAAACCAATAAGATGAACGCTCTCCGTCTGGTTCAGCAAACTCTTTAATTCATCTTCGGCACTTTGCCGCCAATCATGCCTGTCCGAGTGAAGCAGATCTTTTCTGCTGCCGCCGTGCCCTTTAAGCGTGAAGGTCCTGGAATGGTAATTATGCTGCTCCATAAACCGTGACAACGGAGAGATTTCGTGTTCTCCCCCGGTGAAGCCATGAATAAACAAACAGCTATCCATAACCATTCCTCTTTTCGTTTAGATTTTTTGGCCGCTGGGTTTATATGTATCCGCCTTATTTTAACCATTTTAAGAAAAATAAACCTCAACGTCCAATCGTTAAGGTTCACTTCATCATTATGTCATTAAAAATATACTCCTATTATGCGGCTTTAACCGGCTTGTTTGGGAATCTGCGTATTTTGCCATGCCAACCCAGTCATCCTCTTCAATCCTCCATATATTAATATCACACCATTCGAATGGTTTATTTTTATCCGTACAGGCTGTGTTCTAGCAATGACGGAAGCAATAATGTTTAAGACCCAGACGACGGTTTGGGTCTTTTTACGAGTAAGCTTGCTGTTCCTATTCTATGAAGAAAGGATGAATAACTTTGCCTAACTTTAGTTCATTCCAGTCCAATCCGGATAATTTGCGCACACTTATTTTCGGGCGGGACCCCGTCTCACTTAACGATCTTCCCCTTACTACGGATCCCAGCGGTAACCTGACCACAGTTATCCTGAATGGTACGATTACCAGCGTACTGGGGGCCACCATCACTGCCGGTACGTTGTCATCGGCTGGTACAGTCACCAACCTGCTCAACGGTACGATTACCAGCGTATTGGGGGCTACCATTACCGCAGGTACGTTGTCGTCCGCTGGTACAGTCACCAACCTCTTAAACGGTACGATTACCAGCGTANTCATCGGCTGGTACAGTCACCAACCTGCTCAACGGTACGATTACCAGCGTATTGGGGGCTACCATTACCGCAGGTACGTTGTCGTCCGCTGGTACAGTCACCAACCTCTTAAACGGTACGATTACCAGCGTACTCGGTGCTACCATTACTGCTGGTACTTTATCGTCAGCTGGTACAGTCACCAACCTGCTTGACGGTACAATTACCAGCGTGCTGGGGGCTACCATCACTGCCGGTACGTTGTCGTCGGCTGGTACAGTCACCAACCTGCTTGACGGTACAATCACCAGTGTACTGGGGGCTACCATTACTGCCGGTACGTTGTCATCGGCTGGTACAGTCACCAACCTGCTCAACGGTACGATTACCAGCGTATTGGGGGCTACCATTACCGCAGGTACGTTGTCGTCCGCTGGTACAGTCACCAACCTCTTAAACGGTACGATTACCAGCGTACTCGGTGCTACCATTACTGCCGGTACTTTGTCGTCGGCTGGTACAGTCACCAACCTGCTCAACGGTACGATTACCAGCGTATTGGGGGCTACCATTACCGCAGGTACGTTGTCGTCCGCTGGTACAGTCACCAACCTCTTAAACGGTACGATTACCAGCGTACTCGGTGCTACCATTACTGCCGGTACTTTATCGTCAGCTGGTACAGTCACCAACCTGCTTGACGGTACAATTACCAGCGTGCTGGGGGCTACCATTACTGCCGGTACGTTGTCATCGGCTGGTACAGTCACCAACCTGCTCAACGGTACGATTACCAGCGTACTCGGCGCTACCATTACTGCCGGTACATTATCGTCAGCTGGTACAGTCACTAATCTGCTTGACGGTACGATTACCAGCGTA